>CANRON010000073.1 GCA_947632245.1 uncultured Ignatzschineria sp.
CTAATATATTATCTTCTAAACAATTAGGACCATCAATGATGAAAAAGCTGAGTCTTTCATTGCTGTTTTCAACGGCACTTATGTTACCTTCTTCACCGATATTTGCAGATACAGTAGAAGGGTATACTGCATTAATAAATGGCGATAACGATTATGCTTATCATCTTTTTCTAGAAGAGGCCGAGAAAGATGCCGCTGCGGCTTATGTAATTGGCATGATGAATTACGAGGGGATAGGGATTCCCAAAAACCGCTTAGAGGCGGAAAAGTGGTTAGGATTTGCCGCTATGAGCGGGAATCAATCGGCGCAATATAATATTGGATTGCTTAGAAATAAGGGGATAGTGCCGATAAATAGTGATGACCCTTTAGGGATTAATTCATTGATGCTTGCTTCAAATGCCGGTAATAAAGATGCATCGATCCTATTAATCACGACGCTTTTAGAGTCTGAGGATGCAGCGGTTCCATCTTTTTTTACGGAAGAGATGACATTGCAGCTTTTACAAAATTTAGAACGGGATTTTAAACAAGGGGAGATGTTCGCAGCTTTTGCCTTGGCTTCTTACTGGATGAATGCCGCTGAATATGGCGGGGTATCAGATGCGCGAAAATCATTGAAATACCTAAATCAAGCATATGACCAAGGATTTAAGCCGGCATTGATAGGGTTAGTAGCGCTCTACCGAGAGGGCGGCGAGAATTTACCCATTGATACTGATAAGGCGGATCATTATGAGGCGCTTTTAATGGCAAATTTTGCCGACGTATTCATGTTTCAAGCGCCGGATCCGCAGATGTTGACGCTCTATGATGGGATGACAAAATCAGAGCAAAAGGCGGCGGTTAAAGGTCTGGAAAAACGGGCTCAATCCGGTGATATTTCAGCAATTATGGATATTGCCAATCGTTATGAAAAAGGCTTAGGCGTCCCTCAAGATGCTCAAAAAGCGAATGATTATTTAACTAAATTGCTAAAACTTGGTAGTGAGGGCGCTTTTCTTTACGGGAAAACATTGCTAGAGAGAAATGATAAGACCGGGGAAACGCATATAAAGCAGGCCGCTAGTAATAACTATCTACCCGCAATTCAATGGTTAATTGATATCGGTAATACGTATTTTTGGGATAGCAATGAACAAGATATTATCGCTTATGAGCAACAAGGCGCAAAGCTCAACGACCCGATTTCTATTAATGCAATCATTGAGCGCTTGATTACAGAGCGTAGTGAATTGAATTGGTGGAATGATGATCAAAGGCCTGAAGCAGTCATTAACGAAGATATTAAGCATTGGGTTACACAATTATTAGAAATCGCGCCAAATGATGCAGAAGCCCATTCGCTTATGGGCGATATCTATCAAAATGGTATCGGTGTAACTGCAGATTCACAATTAGCGTATGCGCATTATTTGACAGCTCTAGACCTTGATGCTGAATATTATGATGTTTTAATGAAGTTAGGACGGATATCTATAGATGGTAAAGGCACTGAAATTGCCTATGAAAATGCCGCGCAATATTATCTGAGCGCGTGGAATCAAAGGACGAGTATTGATGCACTTGATGGCTTGATTTCCACTGCAATCTTAACGAATCAATTTGAAGCATTGCCTGATCTAAAAGCACAGATTATGGGGGATTCTTTTAAACACCTTACGAAAGAAGACGCGGTTTTAGGTGGAAAAATTGAAGGCTCTGGAGAAGTTCTCGATCTGTTATTGCAAGAATTGCAATTGCAACTGATGACTACGGAGTATGAATCCTATTATGCCTATCTTGTTGCGGATCATTACTATGAGCAATATCTTGCCGCGAGTAAACTCGCCCATAGTGAATCTGATGAATTAGAAAAAGGCAGTGATAAAGAGGCGCTTCTTGCGAATGCGTTGAAATATTATGTGCAAGGATATCGTTATAGTGAACAAGCGAAGTTGCATTATGCTGAAACATTATTTGCTTTAAGTGAGAGTGGAATCGATCCAGAAAATGCGCCTACGCAGAAAAAACAAGCAATAGGTCTATTGATGGCAATAGACTCCTTGATTACAAATGCAGCATTGAGAGAAAATGCGCTATATGCCGCTAAAGAACGTAATTTAACAGAAGCAGAAAGGGTTCGAGCCACCACTTTAGTGCTTGCCTATATTGAAGAGAGTCCAACGTTACAAAACTGGGTGGGTGAGCGAGTATTGAGCGAGAACCCTACAGTTATGGAAAAGTTTGAATCACTGGCGGCACTCTCTGATAAGGATGCGAATAAAGCCTTTGCACAATATTACTTAGCGGTGGATCAGATTAATAAGGGACAGATTGAAAGCGGCTATCAGCTGTTAGAAAAAGCCGGTAATAATGATTATCTCCCCGCGATTTTACAGATTGCAGAAAATTACCTGCAGAACAACAAAGCGCAGCAAGAAGTCTTAGGGGGATCAAGTATGGATGCAATTACTTGGTATGAAAAGGGCGCCGCGCTTCAGGATGATGAGTCCATTTATCAGCTTGCAGAGATATATTTTGATAACAAACTCGCATTTGATTTACCCCCCGGTGAAACGGATGTTAAAGCGCTCTATTACTATAATCAACTCTCTGATCCTGATTATCGCTTTGCCAACTTCCATAGACCGGATGCGATTGAGAGAATTGAAGAATACCAAAAAATTCAGAAAGGGGTAGCACTCAAGGATCCTGACGCGATCTATCAAGAGGCAAGAATTTATCTTTATGGTCATTATGGTGTAAAAGTGGATGAAGAGAGAGGCAATAAGTTGCTTCTAGAAGCCGCAGAGCTTGGATCAGTGCCAGCAATGAGGGTATTTTTGGATCAAGATCGGGATAATCTTGCTTTAAAAGGGGAAGATCTAGCGCGCTTAAATCGTTATCATACAGCGATTGCAGAAAGTGGGGATGCATGGGAGATGAGACGATTGGGAGATCGCTATCTTCAGGGTGATAGAATCCCTATGGATCGTGAAAAGGCGAGAGATCTTTATACGCGTTCGGGAGATGCTTCTTATGATTTAGGTTACATGGAGCAATTTGATGTGAATCTGCCCCTTGCCGAGAAAGGTAATAGTGAAGCGATGCTGAAAATAGGGCGTGCTTATGAGCATGGTAATGGGATTCAGCAAGATCATCAAAAAGGCTATGAGTGGCAGAAAAAGGCCGCAGAAGCCGGAAATAGCGATGCTGCGTTTTATTATGGGGTGTATATGCAAGAAGGCGTTGTTGGACGTGATGGCGAAATTTTACATGAACCGAATTGGCCGCTTGCACTAAAATGGTATGAAAAAGTATCGCCGCGCTTTGAAGGAACGGTTAAGGGGCGAATGGAGGAGTATAACGAGATCTATCTGCCAGCAGAAAATGGCGATACAGACGCAATGCTAAAGCAAGCAGAGAGAATGGCTTCTCACTATGAATACAAAAAGAGCTCATACTATCTCGATCAGGCAAAAGCATGGGCACAAAAGAGTATCGATGCCGGTAATATCAACGGTTATATTACGATGATGAATCTCTTATCAGAACCTGAGCAGAAAGATTATTTCACATCCTTATTAGAACAAGCCGGCGATCTTGAATACCAATATAATATTGCGATGATCATTCTCGATAAATTACCCGATGTGAGTGCAAAAGAGATCAATATTGCGATTGAGAAACTGATCACTATTGTCATTGCCAATGATGCTCCGCAAGCGCTTCAACAAAAGGCGATGGATAAGCTCATGCCGCTTTATAAAAATGGGTATGATAATGACAAAGGTGAAACGATAATTGCGCCTAACTTAGCAGATTTTGCGCAGTTGTATCAAAAATATGGGGCGCAATCTTCGGTACTTTTAAAAGCCTATGGGGCTTATCTTTTAAATGAAGACCCCGTCGCCGCTATTGCACTCCTTGAAGCTGCATACCAACGCGGTGAAACGAGTGCGGCCGAGGTTTTATATCAATATTACTTGCCAGGACATTATGATGAAATCACGCAGGCTAAAATTGCTAATATCGAGTTATGGGGACTGCGTTTCATTGAAGCAAGTTTAGCGGATAAAGCAAGACAAGATGCCCTACAGTCAGAGCGTGAATTTTTTGTATATATTAATCAATCACCAGAATATGATGCGGCACACCGTATTGGCAATCTCTGGAATGATAATGGCATTGACTTTGTCAAAGACCCTGCAAAAGCATATGAGTGGTATCTGCGTGCATTTGCGATTATTCCCACGCGTGAAGTGGCGGAAAAATTGCAAAAAATAGCGGAAAGTAAATATCAAACAGATCCGAATATTGAAGGATTAGAAGAGATCTATTTTTACGGGAGTTTTGCGAAAAATATCGCACAGTTAGATTACCCCTTTAATCAGATTACTGATGAAAAGAGGGCGGAAATATATGGCAAGGTTGTTGAATTAGAAGATGATCGAGAATTTGGCGCGTATAAGGAATATGTAAATGAGATAAAAGTGAAAAGCGATGCCGGGGATAAAGCTGCGGCCTCTCATTTAGCTCGCATCTACGAAGATGGTCGTCAAGTTCGCCGGAATATGGATACGGCTATTGCTTATTATGAGCGTGCCGGCAACTTAGGCAATGCGGATGCCTATAATCGCTTAGGGAATCTCTATCGTAAAGATGCGGATAATGTTACGCCAGATTATACTAAAGCTGTGGGTTATTTTGAGAAAGGTGCCGCATTAGGCGATAGTAATACCGCACATCTTGCCGGCGATATGCACTATTTTGGGGAAGGTGGTATTCCTAAAAATTATGAAAAAGCCGCACAATATTATGACATGACAGAGCTAAAGCAAGGTAATCATCATGCGCTTGCCAAATATAAATTGGCTGAAATCTATTATAAGGGCTTGGCTCAAGCAGTAACGGTAGAAGATTATCAAAAAGCGTACCAACTCTTAATCTTAGCAGATGAATACGGAGAGGGGCGAGCGACTAAAGCACTTCAAGAGTGGGATTTTTCAATGTTAACAGATGCTCAGAAAGCCGATGGAAAAAGTGCTGTCAAAAGTGGCCAGTGAATATAATGGACATGAAGTTTGAGAAATGATGGTTTTGTTTCTGAAAGCTTGGGGTTTATTAAAAAGGACTAAGTGTTCTGCAGATATATCCATTGTCATACGGTAATTTATCTATTTCGCAACTGCGAGAATGCTTAAAAGTTAATGATAAATCATGTTAGGATACAGCTTGGGGATTTGTTCTCAAGCTGTTTTTTTATCAAGACATTACCCAGATATCTTGGTTCTATCGCTCCCTTAACACCTAGGATGACTATCGTGAATTACCGATTTTTATTAACATTTGCAACACTACTGCCGATGATTATTTACTATCTTAAACTGGGTTTAGCCCCCAAAGTTATGGCCACTCATTTTATTTTAGGGATGCCAGAATCGATATTTTGGGGCGTTGCGATCATGCTTTGGGGCGTCTTGATGGCCTTTGCTTATGTCATTATTCATCAAAATACACAATCGGTAAGGGATCGATCTCAAGCCACGGAAAAGGGAGATCAGTAATGAGCCAAAGTACAAAAAATACCGCCCAATATTTCTTAGCAGGAAGATCAATCGGAACGACACAGAATTCGCTCGCGCTTGCCGGTGATTATCTATCTGCCGCCGCATTTTTAGGCTCAATTGCCATGTATTTTGGGCAAGGAATGGATTCGCTCTTTTATGCAGTTGCGACATTGATCGGTTGGACATTACTACTAATTCTATTTTCAGACAAATTGCGGAGAACAGAAGCCTTTACCTTTTCAGATGTGATTAACCGTGGCTTTAATAGTCAGCGTTTAAAGGCACTGAGCGCTTCCACGAGTGTATTGATCTCTATTTTTTATCTATTAGTCCAGCTCATGGGCGCAGGCTCCTTATTATCACTGCTTTTCGGGATTGATTATACGATCTCTCTCTTATGTATCGGCTTGCTCACAGGAGTACTTGTATTACTGGGGGGAATGAGAGCAACCACGATGGTGCAGAGTTTCAAGGCAGTATTACTCTTTACATTTGCCGGAGTAATGGCATATTTGGTGCTCACGAAATTCCATTTCTCATTCACAGAGCTCTTTGTGCGCGTTGCGAATCTGTCGGCATTTACCGCATTGATGCCGAGCTCGGCGATTAGTTCTGGTATTGAGCAGATCTCTCTGATTATGGGATTAGTATTAGGGTTACTTGGATTACCGCATATTTTAATGCGCTTTTTTACGGTCAAAGATGAAAAAACAGCGCTCTATTCTGCTGCGGGTACTACCTTTTTAATCGCGCTCTTTTTTACGCTCAATCTCATTATAGGTTTTGGTGCATTTGTCCTTTTAAATGGGGAAGTATTAGACGGCGGCAACAATATGGCGCTCCTTCATTTAGCAGAGTTATTGGGAGGATCAAGCTTTAAGTGGATTCTTGCGATCTTAGTGTTTATCACGGTATTAGCCGTTATTGCGGGCTTAGTCATGGCGGCAAGCGCAAGCATTACCCATGATTTAATTCCAATATTAATGCCGAATAGTCGCAACAGTATGCTCATCGCGAAGGTATCTGTTGTATTCGTATTTTTAGCAGGAATTGGACTCGCCTATCTCTTTAAGGGCGTGAACCTGGCCTTTTTGTTTGGGATTGCTTTTGCCTGGGTTGCAAGTGCCCACTTTCCGGTGATGTTCTGCCGATTTTACTTAAAAGGCTTTAATGAAAGGGGGGCTTTTTATTCGCTTCTTTTTGGGGCAATTGGAAGCTTAATTTTTATTATTACCAGTAATACGGTATGGGTGAATATTATGGGATTAACGGAGCTTCATCCGTATCGTAGTCCTACGCTTTTTATCTTACCCTTTAGTTTCTTGATTCTCTGGTGCCTTCGTGATACCAAAATGCGCAAAGCATAAGCGATAAGCATGATCTTCGCCAAAAATAGTACTCGGTGTTGTGCGTACCGATAGTTGTTGGAATCGTTCCTCCGCTACTTTATGGCATTTTGGATCTAAAAGGCGGGCATATAGATGAAATCCTCCCTGTGGCTCTGTAAAAGAGAGAAGATCTGAAAAGTTAAGTTTGAGCCAGTTGCTAAGTGCGCTGGCTTGATTTTTAAGCGCAGATTTTAGCTTTGCTTCTTGCGCTTTAGCGTAATGATCGAGATAAAATTCTGCCATAAATTGTGGTAGAGAACTCAGACCCGAATCGAGTTGCTGGCGAATGCCGGCAAGATGCTCAATGATGGATTTAGGCGCGATCATCCAGCCAATTCGAATTGACCTACCTAAATATTTAGACAGAGAGCCTAAATAGAGAGAGTTGTGATTGTGATCGTGCATTTTGAGCGGTGTATTATCGAGCCCTTCATGAAACTTTAACTGCCCATAAGCATCATCTTCCACAATGAGAATATGTTTTCGCTGACAATAGTCGATCAGCTCTCGTTTACGTTTTTGGGACATAACGCGGCCTGTGGGATTATGAAATACAGGATTGACAAAAACCGTGCGAATAGAGTGCTTATGCACTAGCGCATCGAGCTTATCAATCATAATGCCATTTTGATCCATCGGGATTCCATAGATCCGAATACCGAGCGCTTGAAATATAGAGAGCGAATAAAAGTATGACGGGTTTTCAATCGCGATGGAATCGCCTGTCTTTAAGAGCCCGAGGGTGATGAGTGATATCGCTTGTTGTGTGCCGGCAGTGATGAGAATCTCATCGAGACCGACTTGCCAGTGGTGTTCTTCTCGTAAATAACGTTGCACGGTGGCTCTTAAACGTTGTGTCCCAAGGCGCATTGCATTATGTTCTTGTTCTGCTTCCAAAAGTAGTTGCCAATCAATTTCAGGAAGGTGAAGCGAAGGGTAGAGCGAAACGGGGAGATCTCCATTGGCTAAATCATATTGCACCTTTTTTTGAAAAGGTGTTTGGGAAATTTGTTGATTCCAGTACATTCTCGGCTCTGTGAATGTTCCCCATTTTTGGGTATTCACATAGGTACCAGATCCCACCCTTCTCACCACAATATTACGATCATGGAGCTCTTCCATTGCGCGTACTATCGTAGAACGATTGACATTAAAAAATTGACTCATATCCCGTTCAGAGGGCAATTTCTCACCGGGTAGTAATTGACCACTTAGAATCCCAGATTCTATGGTTTCAATGACTTGTTGATAGAGGGGTTTCTTGTCTGCTTTATTGAGTGTAAATATCATCATGCTGTTTTTATATGCTGTCCTATTGAGGATCGCTTCAATTGATCGGGGAATTCATTCACTCCGTAATCACAAATGGATGGGTATAAACACATCCAAATGGCTCTTTTGTAGAACTTTTTAATTCGGTATTGTTATATACAGTGGATTTCATCCCACATATCTCAGTGATTGACATAACGTATCTCGCTTTACCATTCTTCGCAATATCGTAAAGTGGCGGTAGTTGGGAAAGCGAATCAAATAATCGAGTGAAGCGTTAATATTAAAAACAGACTTATTATTAATAGCGGAAAAAATCCTAAGATACAAGATGAAAAACAAATATAAGTAGTTTTAGAACAATATTTTTATATTGATAACGATTTTAAACCAAAGGAAAAACTCATGACTCAATTTATCGAAATGCCAAAACGCGGCGTGATTATGGATGTTGTAAATGTGGAAGAAGCACTCATTGCCGAAGCAGCAGGTGCTTGTGCAGTTATGGCGCTTGAGCGCGTACCTTCTGATATTCGTAAAGAAGGGGGGGTTGCAAGAACGACAGACCCAGCACTCATTGAAGCGATTCAAAATGCTGTTTCAATTCCTGTTATGGCAAAGGTTCGTATCGGGCATATTGCTGAGGCGCGTATTTTGGAAGCGATGAATATCGATTATATTGATGAGAGTGAAGTATTAACACCGGCAGATGATGTGTTTCATCTCCTTAAGAGCGATTTTAAATCCCCATTTGTGTGCGGTTGTCGCAACCTAGGAGAAGCATTACGCCGTCTGGGTGAAGGTGCGAAAATGTTGCGTACGAAAGGTGAGCCTGGTACCGGCAATATTGTAGAAGCGGTGCGCCATATGCGAGAAGTCAATGCTGAAATCCGCATGTTAGCAAACAAATCAGATGATGAGTTGATGGTATTTGCACGCGATATTCAAGCACCTTATGAGCTTGTAAAGCAAGTCAAAGAGTTGGGGCGTTTACCGGTTGTGAACTATGCAGCAGGCGGCGTTGCAACACCTGCTGATGCGGTATTAATGATGTTACTTGGCGCTGATGGTGTATTTGTAGGTTCTGGAATATTTAAATCTGAAAACCCAGAAAAATTTGCGCGTGCAATTGTAGAAGCTACGAAAAACTACGAAGACTTTGAACTGCTTGCAAAGTTATCTAAAAATCTTGGAAGCCCCATGAGTGGTCTTGAGATCTCAAAAATCCCGGCACAAGATATTATGTCCGGTCGTTAATTTTGGGCAGTGAGTTTTAAGCCGAGATAAATAGTCGAGATAGTCGACAAATAAAAAGAGAGGATATGTACGCAATACCCCTAGCGAAAGCAGGGGATTACGCGAGTATCCTCTCTTTGTGATCCGGAGATTAGAATGTGTGTTTATTTGTTTGAAGATGAAGGCACTCATAATAAGCGCCGCCATAAGCCGGCGTAAATACCTGGATATAACGCATCAGATCAGTCAAACAGAGCCTCTATTTAACCTCAGTAGCCTTGTTAGTATTTCCTTCAAGCGTTGAGATTTCACAATTGTTGTTTTGATTGCCATCAATTACGCAGGTTCCTAAGCGTTCAACTGCATCAACGCCTTGAGCGCAGCCCGAAATGATTGCCAGAGATGCGAAAGCTACAAGAATTTTTTTCATATTATATGAACCCCTATTCGATTAAATGTGTGTCAATAATGGGAATTATACCTGATGTTGCTGAAAATCATACACTCAATATCAATCATTCGAGTGAGAATTGGCGGGCTATTTA
>CANRON010000074.1 GCA_947632245.1 uncultured Ignatzschineria sp.
TCAATCTGCTCGCTATGATTTGTTAAATGATTCAAAAATACATTTGACTGCTTATGATAATAAGCACACCAATTCAACCGCTCTTCATAACTTGTAGCTTTTCTAAAAGGATTCACTCTTACTGCTGAATAGTCATCTTGAAGCACAAGATAGTCAGTGTAATGGGTAATATGAAACAATAGATTATTAGCATCTCGAAGAGATCTAGGTCTCCAATAAAGCCCCAAGGGATCTGTAAAAGTTTCAGGATCTATTGACCCTACCACTAAGGTTTCAGTGAATGATTTTAAAGCATCTGTAGCCTTTTTTATTTCAGGAACTGCATCTAAGTATTTTAGGAGTAAACTTAAAGCAAAACATGATCTCTCTTTCCAAGAATCACTCTTATAATTAAACCAAGCTAAATAACGCAAATGAGAAATGATCAAACCTTTTTCAGTAAGTAGCGCAGGCAAAGAGTAAGTTAAATTACTTGAGCAGTTTTTATAATTGGTGTATATTTTTTTAACAAATGGCATATAACATTTAGTACATAGTATGTGGTCATTACAAGAGACTATCTTACTTTTAAGGATGGTGTCAATAAAGAATCATTCATAATAGTATACTTATTAGTGGGGTTATAATACCAGTTCAATAAACAAAGATTAAGAGAAATTGACCGCCGTGTACGCCATCTTCGTAAACGCCTTGAGGTCCTTCGCCCTGTTCCCTATTCCCCTGAACAGGAAGGAAAAATATACTTTGGGGCTTGGGTCACGCTGATTGATGATGAAGATACACGAATATTTTTTAGAATTGTCGGCGCTGATGAGATCGCTCATCATAAAGATTACTCCTCCGTCAATTCGCCCATCGCAAAAGTATGTCTCGGCAAAGAAATTGATGATGAAATTTATGTTCGTACAGAACTTATGCAGAAGAAATGGTATGTCGATAATATATTTTACGGTACACCAGAAATGGTTGCAGATATTGCGCCTAAATTATAAAGTACTCTTTTTCGCACTATCCCCTCTCTTTTAAAGGAAAACAACTATGATTAAACGCTTTAATACCGGCCCAAGAATGTCTGATGCCGTCAGCTTTAATAATACGCTCTACTACACATCAGTTCCCACAGTGGAAGTGGATGATGCCTATTTACAGACACAAAGCGTACTTGCGGATATTGATCATGTTCTTGCGCAAAATAGTAGCCAAAAGAGTCAAATCTTAGATGTTACGATTTTCTTAGTCAATCCAGGTGACTTTGAGGCGATGAATCGCGCTTGGGATGAGTGGGTAGATGCAGAAAACTCCCCTGTTCGTTGTACCGTACAGGCAGGTCTCATGCGTAGTGAGTGGAAGCTAGAAGTGAAAATTATCGCAGCGACCGCTTAATCTTTAAGTGGTTGGGATATGCCGATTAATAAAAAACAAAAACTGCTAAGATTTCCTAGCAGTTTTTTAATGTAATCAACTCTATTTGATAAACCCAGTTTAATTCAACATTAGATTCAAGCTATTTTGAGTCCTATTTTTTAAGAAACACCAGATCCCAAACACCATGACCTAAGCGAATTCCTCGTGCTTCGAACTTCGTGGGCATTCGATGGACAGGCGTTTCAATAAAACCTTCCACACTATTTTCATAATCAGGGGCTGCAACCATCACCTCCATCATATGCTCGGCGTATGGCTCCCAGTCTGTCGCAAGGCAAAGTCGACCACCTTTTTGTAATTTTTGTGCAATCAATGCTACAAATTCAGGCTGAATAATACGGCGTTTATTGTGCTTTTTTTTATGCCAAGGATCTGGGAAAAATACTTGTACACATTCAAGTGAACCATCCGGAATACAATTTTTTAGAATATGCACAGCATCGTAATCAATTGCTCTGATATTCGTTAATCCTCTTTCTTCCACATCTAAAAGCATACGGCCAACGCCAGGACGATGAACTTCTAAACCAAGAAAATCCCGATTAGGTTCATTTTCAGCCATCTTCGAAAATGATGCCCCATCTCCAAAACCAATTTCTAATGTTCGTGGTGCATTACTGCGCCCAAAGATGGCATCTAAATCCCACATCTCGCCCACAGACTCCTGCGTTAAAAGATATGGACTCTCTTCTAAAATACGCTCTTGCCCTTTTGTTAAGCGCCCTTCTCTTTTAACAAAAGAACGGATCGCACGTAAGGGTCTACTATTGTTGTTTTCTGTATTTTCCATCGATATATTCATTTATGATCTGTTTAAATTCGTTAGCGATATTTTCGCCCTTTAATGTTACTGAACGTTCGCCATCCACATAGACCGGCGCGACGGGCTTCTCACCATTTCCCGGCAAACTAATACCGATATTTGCCATCTTCGATTCGCCAGGACCATTGACAATACAACCCATAACGGCAACAACCATCTTTTCAACACCTTCATACTCTGCTTTCCAAGTCGGCATATTGTTGTCTACGAAAGATTGAATATCTTGCGCGAGATATTGGAAATCATCACTACTCGTACGTCCACAGCCCGGGCATGCTACCACTTTTGGCGAGAAAGCACGAATCTGTAAACTTTGAAGAATCTCTTTACCAACTAATACCTCTTCAATACGAGAAGCATTTGGCTCAGGCGTAAGCGAAATTCGGATAGTATCACCCAAGCCTTCTTGTAATAATACCGCAAGCGCTGCCGTTGAGGCCACAATTCCCTTCATTCCCATACCGGCTTCTGTTAACCCTAAATGAAGTGGTACACGAATGAGCGGTGCGATATCTCTGTATACTTTAATCAGCTGCTGACTTTGACTTACTTTGACCGACAAAATCATATCCTCATCTGTCATACCAATCTCTTTGGCAAAGGCAATGCTCTCTAGCGCAGAGACAATCATCGCTTCACACATCAGCGCATCATTTGAAAGCGGAACAGCTTTTTTTAAATTCTCATCTAAAAGGCGTTTTAAAACTTCAGGGTCTAAACTTCCCCAGTTCACACCAATACGCACAGGTTTTTGATATTTTAGCGCTTCTTCAACGATAGAAGAAAACTGCTCATCCTTACGCGCACCGCGCCCTACATTGCCGGGATTAATACGGAGCTTAGCGAGCATTCTCGCACATGCAGGCTCCGCTTGTAGCAATCGATGTCCATTAAAATGAAAATCACCCACAATAGGCGTTGTATAGCCGAGTGTATCCAACTTTTCAACGATAAAGGGAACTGCTTTTGCCGCAAGTTCAGTATTTACAGTGACTCGCACAAGCTCAGAACCCGCATCTGCAAGCTCAATAATCTGTGCGACAGTCGCATCCACATCTTCAGTGTTTGTATTAGTCATCGATTGTACTCGAATCGGATAATCCGACCCAATACCAATATTACCAACCATTACCTGACTTGTGGGGCGTCTTTTAATGGTAAAAACCATGTAGAAATCCTTTTAAGAGAGTCAAAACATTAGGGGCTATTATCGCTAAAATCCCTCAGTTCTACAAGGGAAGCCTGTGCTATGTTTTCGACATTCAATTTTAGCCCGCTTTTAATCTTTGCTATAATTCATATAATATTTAATGAAGTTGTCAGAATGTCGGAATGTACCACTGTCTGAGTACTGACCTCAATTTTAACATTGGGATCATCAGCAATGTTGCTTCCATCCCTTTTCTACTCAAAATATCAAGGCTTACTATGTCCTATCTTGTCATAAAATCACTCCACATCATCTTCATGGTCACTTGGTTTGCGGGACTCTTCTATTTACCACGCATTTTTGTTTACCATGCTGCCAATAAAAGTCCTGATACTAGTGCGACCTTTAAAGTCATGGAACGAAAACTCATGATCATGACGAACATAGGCGGGTTGCTCACCATTATTTTTGGTATAACGCTTATCATCATGAATCCTGGCCTAATGAAAATGGGTTGGTTACACTTTAAATTAACACTTGTATTTTTTCTTCTGATCTATCATTACTTCTGTTATCACTATGTTTTAGTCTTTAGGCATGATAAAAATACGCATTCTCACAAGTTTTATCGCTATTTTAATGAGATCCCTAGCCTTATATTAGTGCTTGTCGTATTCCTTGCTGTGTTAAAAGCGATTCCATTTATTCATTTTTAAATAGAGCCTCACCCGCGTTTACAGCATGATGAATTTCATAACGAGATTTATACAGTGATACAAAAAAAGGATCTTCACATCGAAGATCCTTTTCATTTCAGCGGAAAATCACCTAATGCAATGGCTGATCATCTAAAAATAGCGTTTGGCAAAAATGCCGATACCAACCAATTCGGAACATCGACAATTTCATTAATACGCAGATCTACAGCAATACTACACAGCATATAAGCATCCTCGTCACTCAAGCCATATGCATGACTTAAATGCTCAATCATATAGCTAATCGCTTTTTTGGACGCTTCGTAGATATCAGGGCCATACCCTGTTGTCACATAATAACCTTGGCTATCAGCTTCCGGCGTGGGTGGACCTGGGATTGAATACCGTGGTTCTTGAATAGTACGGCCTTTATGCAACTTAAAGCGAACAACTGCTTCCATCCCTGCCTCAATTGCGGTACCACATACTTCCCCATCTCCTTGCGCCGCATGGGTATCGCCCATTGAAAAAAGTGCTCCTTCTTGCCAGATGGGTAGGTACAACTTTGTACCCCGCACTAAATGACGAATATCCATATTTCCCCCATTTTGACGTGGCGGCACAATACTATGCAATCCGGGTTCAGGAAATGCGACCCCAATTGTCCCGGGGAATGGCTTTATAAAAATATCAATATTATGGAGAAACTCAGCACGATTACGATCCTTCAGATCAAAAATCTTAATTTTAGGATCTTTAAACTGATCTGCCAATAGACCAAATCCCGGAATAATCGCCGTCCAACCCCAATCTAGCTGCTTAAAATCTAACATCTCGATTTCAAGTGTATCTCCCGGCATTGCATCTTTGATATATAAGGGACCTGCAACTGGATTGACTTTGGTGAAATCCAGCTGCGCCACATCACTATCTTTTGAGCTTGTATTAAACTGCCCACCAGAAGCATCATCAATTAAGAAACTCACAACATCACCGCTATCGACTTCCAAAATCGGTGATAGTGAATTATCCCAACCAAAATGGGAGTTGTTTTTAAAATCGTGAATCGTTTTATAACCCTGTGTTTTATGACAACAACTCATTGGCATCTCCTTATATATCTAATAAATCCTTTATTATGTTCATTCATTTGTAAACATTTTCAATGATTGCCGATTATAGGCATCTTCCTGTCAGGTAATTGCACCTCATCATTTAGGCGATTCATTAATGGTTCAAACACCCTTTATAAGATCTATTATCAGGCCTACTTTAATCCCTTCACGGCTGCCAATACTTCTTCAGCATGACCCGGAACTTTTACTTTGCGCCACTCTTGAACAATCTCCCCTGCCTGATTCAAGATAAAAGTGCTACGCTCAATTCCAAAGCCAATTTTACCGAACATGTTTTTCTCTTTAATCACATCAAATGCTTTGCAAAGTGTCTCTTCCGGATCAGAAAGAAGAGGAAAATGTAGATCAAATTTCTCCACAAACTTAATATGTGAATTTTTACTATCTCTTGATGCGCCAATAACCGCACAATTAAGGGCTTTAAACTGATCTAATAACGCATTAAAATCCTGAACCTCATTACTGCAACCCGGCGTATTATCTTTCGGGTAGAAAAAAAGGACCGTATATGCAGCATCAATCGCTGAAAGCGAAAGTACGTCTGACTGAGTTTCATATTCTGCATTTAAAATATTTTTATCAACATTTACCATTTCAAAACTCCATTACTTATAGTTTTTAGTTAAAAAGAGAAGCCCGGTGACTAGATCATGAGTACATCCACATGCGCTTCGATGATTATTCACCATTAAAATCCTACTTTATCAATATAACATGGAAATACTTCGAGGAATGCCTTTGATGTTAGATGCTTGGCTTACACTTTACTACACCCCTAAAATCGGCGCTGTTCGCTTTAAGCTGCTAGTTGATCATTTTGGTTCTGCCGAAAATGCAATTGCCGCTGATAATTTAGCGTGGCAAGCTGCCGGAATACCGACCTCTGTTTTGCAAACGCGCGCAGAGGATATATCTGAAAAAGTTCACAAGGCTCTACAATGGGCTGAAGCTGATCATCACCATATTCTGCACTTTAAGCACGCCTTATACCCACCGCTTTTAAAAGAGATTTTTGACCCTCCCATGATTTTATTCCTTAAAGGGAACCCTGAACTGTTATCAAGCCCCCAAATTGCGATTGTGGGTGCACGAAAACCCACGCAAGAAGGATTCTACAATGCCCACCTCTTTGCAGCTGAACTTGCAAGTGCAGGACTAACGATTACAAGTGGTTTAGCATTAGGGATTGATTATACAGCGCATAATGCTGCCGTTAAGCTCGAAAAGCCGACAATCGCTGTACTAGGGACGGGTTTAAATCAAATATATCCTAAAAGCCACTATCCTTTAAGTGAAGCCATCTTAGAAACAGGCGGCGCACTAATCAGTGAATATCCACTGCATATGCCCGCTAAACCGCAAAATTTTCCCCGTAGAAATAGGATTATTGCCGGTCTTGCACTAGGAACTCTCGTTGTAGAAGCCGCACCTCGATCCGGCTCTTTAATCACAGCTAGAATTAGTATCGAGGAGAATAGGGATGTCTTTGCAATCCCAGGATCGATTCATGAACCACAATCAAGAGGTTGTCATGAGCTTATTCGTAATGGTGCAATATTAGTAGAATCGACCATAGATATCAGAACCTCTCTCACAGGCTGGATTGATACGGATATTCACGAAAACACAAAGCAAGACGATCTCTTCACAATACAAAAATCGCCTTCTACACAAGACTTAGCAACACCTCAAAAAAGAACTTCAAACGCGCTTCTTCCTAATATGAAAGTCATAGCTTCCCAAACTGCACAGCTCCCCATAGATCATCCACAATACGATCTTTATAACTTACTCACATCACCCCATTCAATTAACCAATTAGTGGAAACACTAAATCGCTCTGCCTCTGACATTACCACTGATCTTATGATGTTAGAGATAGAAGGGGTTATTACGGCCGAGCAGGGTTTTTACCAACAAAAAGCAAGCAAGTGATAGCAGTGATCTATTGATTTACACTTAAAGAATTACCAAATTCCCGTTTCAAATTATAATTCAAATTATGATTCAAAATTTTCTGCAACAATGGAGTCAAGTTGCCTCAAAAATTCTGCATGGGAGTAGCTCTTGATATAATGACCAAATCGATCCATCAGCAGAATATCTGCAGATTGGTTAAATAAATTGGATAGACTTCTTCCCTTCGAAAGCTGATCTAAAAAGGGGCGCGAAATATCCTCAATACAAGAAAACCCCCACTCCTTTACGATAGCTTCTATTTCCACCGGCATGTCCCCAATAATCTGTACATTAGGTACTAATCTACGCTCTTGTACGGAACGACAAAAGGTCTGTATAGCATCACCATTACCTTTATAAATATAAAAGAGATGGTTTCTCCCTAATAGATGATTAACCCCCTTAATCTCTTCTGCAATGACCCATTCAAAATAGGGGAATGAATCACCGAGCACTAGAGGCTTATCATAAGCAAATACAGAGTCATGATCGCTATCTAAATATCGTTCAAGTATTTCTAATCGCGAATAAGCATCCTCACCACTCATTTCTGGTGTTTTTTTTAAATAACCATTCGTTCGCCAACTATCAGGCATGGCAATTTGTATTCTAGAACGGCGTCCTAGCAAAGTACGCTTAAGCAGCTCGATTTCTACCCAAAACTGAGTGAGAGGGGAAATATAATGCTGATCAAGGCGTTTGAGGAGTTGCTCTTTTTGACTATGACTTACCATATGCGTCCCAAAATATTTAGCAATCAATTCACAATATTAAAAAAGGCGCTTTTCAGCGCCCTTTTATCATACCTATACTTCTATGAAACTCACAGTAAAGAGGTAAAATTTCAAACGATGATTAATCGTTACTCGCCAAAATAAGACGAAGTAAGCTTGAGAATATATTGTAAAGCGCAATATAGATATCGAGCGCAACACTAATGTAGTTATCTTCTCCGCCTCTTACAACGCTATTGATACGCCATAAAATAATTGCGCCAGAAAATGGAATAATGAGCATTGAGAGAATCAAGTTCATCATTGGCATTTTCAAAAACATGAAGTTAAGGGCGATCGTAATCATCATAACGATACCCACTGCACCCACATATTTGCCAATCGGTGAGAAGTCTTTGGTCTTATCGCCCCCTAAAATAGCGAGTACTAAGAATAGCCCTGCGGTTCCACCGGCAGCAATGCCGATATATTGCCATCCATTTGCCTTTGTAAATGCTAAAGAAAGCAGTGGACCTAACATCATTCCCATTAAAAACGTAAAGACAAACATTAATCCTAAGCCTATAGCTGATCGCTTATTAGCCTCAATTGCAAAAGAGAGACCATAAAAAGCAACCATAAAGCCCACAAAAAACATAATGGGGCTAGATGCCATTAAATTTAAAACAAGGTTTGTTTGAACTGAAATATAAGCACCGATAATTGTCGGGATCAATGAAAGCGCAACAAGCGTATATGCTTGGCGTAACACCTTATGCATTCCTTCGCGCTGAACACCACTAAAGGTATCTGTTTGATAATAATTGTTCATTTAAATAAACTCCTGAGGGTTATGTGCTTAACTATCATTTATTAATACATTTACACTGACTCACATCAGTTTAAAAAAATTATAGCATTTTTAAATGCTTTTTTGGAGCATTTCAATTGAAATTACACCGAAAAAGTGCGATTCTACTTCCCATCAATTTCAATATCACTGATCTTATTTGATCATAACTGACGAGCATCTATTGCTGTGCCCAGAAAAAAAAACTTACAGTCTAAACTCTCTATAGCGCTTTTTTTAGCGTTACCCTCACTTGCGCTTGCAAATCCGGCTTCTTGTCAAATTTCGCCGTTAGCACAATATATTATGCCAGCTCAAGATGCTGAAAAAATATCTAAAGAACAAGTATTTGTGACGGCAGATGATGGCTATTTAAATTCTACTACGGGTAATGTCAGCGGCAATGCTGAAATTTTCTATGGTGATGGTAAAATGACAAGCGAGCAGTTTACACTTGATCGTGTCAATAATATCATCACATCTGATGGTGACAATGTTCGTTATGCAACCCCAAATGCAGTTCTTGTAGGGAGTAAAATCATTCATCTGCTTGATAAGAATGAAACGCACCTCTCAACAGCGAGCTACTACTTGAAAGCGGAGCCCAATATCCAAGGCCGCGCGAGTGAAATCGATCATCGATCAACTGCCCAAAATACGTTATTAAAAAATGCAACGTACTCAACATGTACCGTCGATAATGAAATCTGGAAAGTACGTGCGAAAGATATCGATATCGACCATGAGGCTGGCCGCGCTGAAGCCGTAAATGCAACATTTGATGTATTAGGCGTACCTATTTTATACACCCCTTACCTCTCGTTTCCGATCGATGGAAAGCGTCATAGTGGACTGCTATTTCCAAAATTCCAAATTAGTCGAAGTAATGGTGTGGAATTATTCATTCCATACTATTTCAATATTGCACCAAACATGGATGCCATATTAGCACCCGGTTACATTAGTAAACGAGGCGCTGCTGTGCAAGGAAGCTTCCGCTATCTTAATGAGTGGCAAAAGCTAGAAATGGAAGGTACTTATCTCTTTAAGGATAAACTCTATGATGATAAAAAACGTTGGATCATCAAGGCTGAATCAGAATTAGACTTTACTAAAAACCTAACGGGTAATGTCTTATTTCAAGATGTTTCTGATGAGAACCTCATGGCAGA
>CANRON010000075.1 GCA_947632245.1 uncultured Ignatzschineria sp.
CTTTTCAAAAGTCTCACCTGTTTGTGCGTATCCGACTACCCCAACTAATCCCAATAATCCGATACCTAATAATATTAAACGCATATAGAGATCCTCTTGTGTAATTAACTTTTATGATTAATTTCAAAAAACTTCTTCTATCAGTATAACTTTTTTAGAAAATATTTTAGGATTTCTGAAAGCGCATAACATTGAACTACCGCCCTCATTTTTTTTATGCTATGTTCAAAGAGTTGAGTGTAAAACTTATAATTTAATTTATAACAAAAATAGAAATAAAATATTAAAGATAATCAATCATATTGAGGTAGGAGACGCCGAGTTTTATGAAAAGAAGAAAAATGCTACTTGTTTTATCCCTATTAATGCCTGTGTCTTTCGGGTCATTATCATTTGCTGCAAATGATGATCAAAAGCATGTGGCTATTACGGCAATTGTTGAGCACCCAGCGCTTGATCAAGCCCGACAAGGGATTATTGATGAGCTGAAAGATGCCGGATTTGAAGAGGGGAAAAACCTCAGACTCCAATTTCAAAGTGCACAAGGTAATAGTGCCACTGCTGCCCAAATTGCTAAAAAATATGCCGGCGATAATCCTGATGTCGCTATTGGTATCGGCACGCCAAGCGCACAAGCCCTCCTCGCTTCTACCCGTACAGTACCCATTGTATATACTGCAGTGACAGATCCTGTTGCGGCCAATCTTGTCAAAAGTTGGGAAGCTACTGGCGGTAATGTCACCGGTGTTTCCGATCATCTCCCGCTTGAACCGCAAATGGAACTTGTCAAAACCATTATCCCCGATGTGAAGAGCATTGGATTCGTCTATAGTCCTGGTGAAGTCAATTCAACGATTGTTCTAAAGCAGCTCCAAGAAATTTTAACCCCACAAAACATTCAAGTAGTTCCGGCGCCCGCGCAAAGAACAACGGATATTTCAACGGCGGTAAAAAGCTTGCAAGGTCGTGTTGATGTTATCTATACGAGTACTGATAATAACGTAGTTTCAGCATATGAATCGATGTATCAAGCGGCTGTGCAGACAAAGATCCCTTTAATCGCCTCTGATACCTCTTCGGCGGAACGCGGTGCAGTTGCGGCGCTTGGCGGTGATTATTATGGAATGGGAAGACAGACCGGAAAAATTGTTGTCCGTATTTTAAATGGTGAAAAAGCGGGAGATATTCCCTCTGAAAAACCCCAAAAAACGGAACTCTATGTGAATCTAAAAGCCGCAAAACAACAAGGCGTTACCCTCCCGCAAGAAGTGATTGATTCAGCAACAAAAGTCATCGAATAAATCAAAATTATTGTTTTAAATTTCGTAAAGTAAACCTCATGAAACTCAACATGAGGTTTCTTTGTCATCAAACTTGGAGTTTTAATGTCATTCATTTCGCTTTTTGGCGCCTTAGAAGTGGGCTTAATTTATGGATTAGTCGCACTTGGTGTATTAATCTCATTTCGAATCCTGAATTTTCCTGACTTAACTGCAGATGGGAGTTTTCCGCTTGGTGGCGCTGTATGCGCCGTTTCTATTGTCGGCGGCATTGATCCTTGGCTTGCAACGCTATTTGGTACACTCGCAGGCGCAGGTGCTGGTTTTGTCACTGCTTGGCTCAATGTTTCGCTTAAAATCATGCAATTATTAGCGAGTATCTTGGTCATGATTGCGCTCTACTCTGTGAACCTTCGCATTATGGGCGCGCCGAACATTCCCCTCATTTGGGAACCGACGGTACTGACCCCTTTTATCAATGAAGATTTTAGTAACCAGTTTTGGGTAAAACCGCTCATTATTCTCTTATTTGTAATTGTCGCGAAGATTCTCCTAGATCTATTTTTCGCAAGCCGTACGGGCTTAGCGGTAAGAGCGACCGGTGCAAACGTCAAAATGGCACAAGCGCAAGGGATTAATACGGGGAAAATGACCTATTTAGGCATGATGATCTCAAATGCGCTGATCGCACTAGGGGGTTCCCTTTACGTACAAACCCAAGGCGGCGCGGATATCTCTATCGGCGTTGGGACAATCGTCATCGGGCTTGCAGCCGTGATTATCGGCGAAACACTGATCACCTCCAAAAAGATGTTCTGGATTACCTTCTCCGTCATTATCGGTGCGATTTTATACCGCCTCTTTATTGCTGTTGCACTTCATAGCGAACCCCTTCAAAAAATTGGGGTGGGCGCACAGGATCTTAACTTCATTACTGCAGCGCTAGTCGTCATTGCGCTTGTATTGCCGCAAATTAAAACAAAACTCAAAAAACGATTGAAAGGGAGACGTTAATTATGATGCGTTTAGAAGATATTCATGTGGTATTTAACGAACATACCCCTTTAGAAAATATTGCTTTAAAGAAAATTAATCTCACTATTCGTCAAGGCGAGTTTGTGACCGTCATTGGGACGAACGGCGCAGGCAAATCCACACTTTTAAATGTTGTGAGCGGTAATGCTGAAATCACGGAAGGAAAGATATTCATTAATGATGAAGATGTTACCCGTAAATCGGTATCAGAACGTGCTCGCCTTGTCGCGCGTGTATTTCAAGATCCGATGACAGGTACCTGTGAAAGCTTAACAATCGAGGAAAATTTAGCACTTGCATATGGTCGGGGCAATCCGTCACTCGGATTAGGGCCGGCGATTACTAAAGAGCGAAAAGAGATCTTTAAAGAACATCTCGCAACACTTAAACTTGGCTTAGAAAATCGCTTGGGTGATAGCATGGGTCTTCTCTCTGGCGGACAGCGTCAGGCTATCAGCCTTTTAATGTCATCTTTGCAGCCTTCCAAAATCCTTTTGTTAGATGAGCATACCGCTGCGCTGGATCCTAAAACAGCAGCTTTCGTCTTAAAGCTTACCAATGAGATTGTCAGTAAAAATAAGCTGACAACGCTAATGGTAACGCACTCTATGCAACAAGCGCTCACTTACGGCACCAGAACCATCATGCTCCACCAAGGGGAGATTGTCTTAGATGTCGCCGGCGAACTACGTGAGAACATGAGCATTTCAGACCTTCTCATGATGTTCGAGCAAACCCGCGGTGATAAAGTAGAAGATGATGCCTTGCTCCTCGGCTAGAACAGAGCCCAAGCACATATCCGCTTAGATATATTAGTCTATATTCTATACATAATAGATGTCACAATATTATTGAATACTAATAGTTTGAATCAAAAATGCCGAAGATTATTGATATCTTCGGCATTATTTTGACTGCTATATTATTTTAGCGTCCTCTATTTTATTGACGATTGAACTAGTCAGATACTACTCATCATCCTTCACAATCTCACGACCCGGCAAGATTAGGTTCAGGATTAAGGCAGAGAGTGAACCCACGGTAATGCCAGATTTAAAGACCACTTGGATAAATTCAGGCAGTGCATTTAACACTTCAGGGCGCATTGTCACCATTAGACCAAGACCAAGCGATACTGAGATTACAAGACCGTTGCGCTTATTGATCTCAACGCGACCTAATACTTGGATACCGGCGGCAATGATCATGGCAAACATCATTAAACCTGCGCCGCCCAATACCGGAAGCGGAATTGAAACCACGACAGCACCAAAGATGGGGAAAATACCTGCAAATACTAATAAAATGCCGGCCATCGCAACCACGAATCGGCTTGCAACACCCGTTAAAGAGATAATACCGATATTTTGCGCAAATGTTGAAAAGGGTGTCGTTGACATTAACGCCGCTAATGCCGAACCTAAGCCCTCACACAAGATTCCCGCTTTCATACGTTTACCCGTTACTTTCGTATGCGTTGCCTCACCAAGTGCTAAGAAGTTACCGCTAGATTCTACAATTGTGACGAGATAAGCAATACTCATACCAATAATCCCGGAGATAGGAAATGAAAATCCATGTTCAAACAGTGTCGGGAATGCAAAAACCTGCGCAGATTCAATACCGGTAAAGTCTACTAAGCCAAGCTCATAGCCAAAGCCTTTCTCAAGAATAATCACGGCAATATAACCCACAACCATACCAATGACGATAGAAGCGGATGCTAAGATGCCTTTACCCCACTGGGTTAATGCAATCACCACAAAAAGAACAAAAAATGCGACTAGTAGATTCGGGCCAGAGGCATATTGAGGGCTACCAACTTGTCCGCCTGCAAACCAGTCAAGACCAACTGGCAATAAGCTCAAGCCGATCATCGCAACTACTGTTCCAGTAACAACTGGCGGGAATAATTTACGGATTTGCGGCATAAAGAAACTACCGATAATCATGACAAGTGATGCAACAAGTGATGATCCTAAAATGCCCGCAACACCATATTCACTATTACCGATGGCAATTGCCGATGCAACGAAGGTGAAACTCGTCCCCATCACTGCCGGTAATCTTAAACCAATCGGACCAATACCACGGGACTGAACAAAAGTCACAGCTCCTGAAACCAAAAGTGCCGAATTCACGAGCGCAATTTTTTCAGCGCCCGTTAAACCTAATGCACTACCAATCACGAGCGGGACGGCAATAATCCCGCCTAAAGCTGCTAACAAATGTTGCGCTGCAAGGAGTAAAGAAATACTAAATGGTGGGCGGTCTTCAAGATGGTATAACAGATTGTCGTCTTTCATGCAGTAGGGTCTCGTGATGAAAAGAAATAGGGGATTTCTAGAGAATCTGCATTCTGTAATAATTGTAATAGCCTATTCAGAGCGCATCCTCATCTATTACGCGCACATTATACACCGCTCATAAAAATTGTCCGCACAATTCATATGCTTAAATAATCTTCCGCCAAAGACATTTTGAAAAATAATAAGGGATACAAGCACCTCCATAAATAGGCTGTTCTATATTTACACGAATAAAATGAGGATATCTTTGGATAAAGGAATTTCATCTGCTTCATTGACAAAACTTTTAGTGTGATTTTCATCCTATATGAATGAAATAAGTAGCAAAATCGGTTTTATAAGTATTCAGTCATTCCAAAATCATTGCGTTTTCAATCGCATCTAACATCTCAGCACCTTTTTGGCATGCCGATACTTTTTGCTTCTCTGGTGCTTCCGCCACAAGCTGTTCAATGTCTTGTAACTGCGCTAAAACAGGAGAATCCTGATATACCCACTGCATATGATCCAGCGCTCTTTCATAACTGCGGCACTCTAAGCCCTCAAATAGATCATCTATCATCGCCATCGTCGCTTTTTTTTGCTGATATTGATTAAACACCTCAATGCCATAATAGAGCCCTACTGCAATCAATATAAAAGCTGCTGCTGCCAACCACTGTACGATTTTTTTATTTTTCATAACGTCATTTCTATCAATGATAAGGGGAATATACGGCAGAGTTAATCTATATACGGCCTATATAATTTAAGTTTATTGAATTTAAGTATAGAAACAATATCGATCACGACATCTCTGAGTTGCCCTCTTAGACATGCTTGACTTTTAACGCCACAATATCTTGTACAGGAATGGATTTATTCCACTCAAAACAACTCGGGCAGCTCCACTGCATAGCTTTCGTCGTATAGCCACAAGAATCACACTGAAATTGCGCATAACGATCGAGCATATCTCTAAAGGTTTTTTCAATCAAGATAGCATCCATTTTTCCGAGATGATACTTCTGCAATTGATTCAAAATCATCAATCCTAAAAGATTACTCTCTCGCTTTAGGGCGCTCTGTAAATAAGCGATACCTGAATCAAAGGATTCATTGAAGATCAGATAATGCGCTTTCCATACTTTTAACAATATATGAGGATTACTTCCTATTTGGGTATCAAGCCATTCATGAAAAAACTGCGGTTTTCCTAGTAAAACTGAGAGTTCGTAGACCATCGAGATAATAATCGGTACTAATTTTTGCTCTTGTCTTTCTACTTCTAGTAATACTTCTAAAGAAGATTCGTAATTGTGCACATCATATAGTGCGAAAGCCCGAATTAATGTTGCTCTCACACAGTTTTTATCTGCCGCATATGCTTTTTCAAGCCATAACATGAGGCGATCAATCTGCAAAGGGCTACTATCATTACTAAATAACGTTTCTTCTGCGAGCTCACAATAGAGATGCGCCATCTCTGCTAAAAGATCTGGGCTCATCGGAGAGATTTGCTCAAGCATTGCAATACTTTGCAACCATTCACGTTGCTGTTTATACACTTTTGTGAGTTTTTTCAACGCAATGTTTTTATAGATTTCAGACTCTAATAAAAGTCGTAATGTTCCCTCTCCTCGATCAAGCATTCCGGCTGCCAAATAATCTTCCGCAAGTGATAAATAGACCTTCTCAGTCAATTCTTTTGTCGGCGCCTCTTTAATCAGATATTCATGAAGATTAATCGCTTTATCAATCTCCCCTCGTTTACGGAAAACATCGCCAAGCATTAAGCTAAAGTTCAAGTTATCAGCATCAAAATCGGGCGGAAGTGTTAAGAGAGATTCATCGACCTGCTGGCTCTCTTCGATAAAATATCGCAAGTTTAGATAGCGGAGTATCTTCTGTTTTTTGACATTATCCCGCTTAGCAGCTAACCAACCGATTAAAAGCCCTAGAGGAAGAAGTAGCCAAATATACTCGAACATGCGTATCCTAGTATCCTGTGAATGGTTTCATCTGCATGCGCACAAGCAGTAAGCCAACAATGCGGTCTATTAATATTACGTATAGATTATAAGACATGTGTTTTTCGCTTGAGCTCAGCATTTTCTTTTTCAAGTCGCTTAACGGTTCCTTTTAGTCCTACGTGTTGGAATGCACGTGAAAGATTTAAAAGTGCTAATACACCAATAGTAAACAGTACACCCACCAAAAACACAATAAACATAAATACCGAAGTATTAAGCGTGCTTGTCCCAATAATGTAACTCACAGTGACCTGGCTTTCTCGATTGATCACGAAAATAATAAATACAGCGACAAAAACCAGTACCCATAGTGCTAATTTGAGCCAAAAATAGATTCGTTTCATATTCTTTCAATCCTTTATTATTGTGATTCACCATATAATATCACGGTCAACTGTAGCATAATTTACGTTTACGGGCTTTCCATTCTACCCTTATCGTGCTAAATTAGAAAGCGTTATCAAAGTTGGAATTTAACAGTGAATCACTCTTGCTTTGAGTGTTTATCGTAGATGTTTATATATTTCGAAAGTCACACTTCTGCGTTTGCTTCACTAAACCTTAATGATCCCAATATTAGCTTTATCATGTCACATTTATTATGTTATCAACTCTTTTCAGATGCTTAGTTGATTCTATAAAGGTTACATCTGCAATGACTCTCAATCTTAAAGCTTTGCAGCGACTATAATTGCTCGATATTTTACATATTTAAACTTTGCATATTTTTTAGAATCAGAAAAGAAAAAGAAATCAGATTCTTGTATTCAACAAATACTTATAATTAACTAAAAAAAACTATATGAATTCTACAAAAGAAACGATATTAGCGCGTTGGCATAAGCTTTCTACAGCGATAAAAATGCTTTTAAACCAAAAAGCGCCCCTTATCAATAATACGCAGGAGGATCCTCTTAGTATTATCAGTGACTTATCCTGTCTAAGCACGGGAGAAAACCCCGCTAGATCCTTGATTATCACTGAAAATGTGAGTGATGCGATTTTCCTCCATAGCATTTTGAAGACAATTAGCACGACCCTATCGCTGCAATTAATTCTTCCGCATAATGTTGCTGAAAAGCTGATGCTCGATAAAGCGGAAATCACCATCGTCCCCTTCTCACTCTTCTCGCTCGTTAATGTTCGCAATCATCCGCTTGATCTTTCACAATTAAATACACTGATAATAGAACAAGCGCTTCCTACCGATTTCTTATATGATCTGCTTTTTGCAAATAATGAAAACCCGCTATTTCTTGCAGAAGAATCACAGACATTACTCATTTCAGCGAATTTCAAAGCATTAACACAAAAAATTACTGCCCACCTTCCTGCTGAAAAGCGAGATAATATAGCGACACCAGTACAGCGCGAAAAGATATCACTTAAACCCGCGAAAGTCGTAACAGCTGAATTGGCTACTCAAAATGAGTCAAAGGTCGACAAATTAGCGACGAAACCCACAAAATCGCAAAATAGTATCGCTGATGATTCTCCCAAAGATGCACCAAAAGACGCTCAAAAAAGGACGCCTTTACCCAAGAAGGTGGAGATCGGTGAGTTTATCGGCATGGTGCCACGCAACTTACAAAGACAATATATTCGCGACTATATTCGCGAGCATAACCTTCAAAATACGTTGATCGTAACGCATAATCGCCAATCAGCAAGATTACTTGAAAAATATCTTTATCGCGCACGTATTCGTAGCCGAATCGTACATGAAAAAATTGATGATGAAACAGCAAATAGTCTTTTCGAACGCTATAACAATGGTCAATTTAATGTTTTAATCTTGATGCACCGAGTGGTGCAAGATCTTGCAGAAAAAATTGAAAAATGTGATGCCGTCATATTCTTAGACTTCCCTTCTGTTTACGCGGAATATGCCGATCGCATTTCATTTACGCGCCAAAAGTTTGCACCTCAACATTTAGTCTCTATCGCCTCTGAAAATGATCGCGCCTGGGTGGATGCCTTTATTGAGGAATATCCTGGTATCAATCTCCCTACCATTGAAATCGATATTGCACCCCCAAAACGCCGACATAATGCTCCTGCAGATGATAAGCAAGACCAAAAGCGCCATCCCAAAAAAGCGCAGCGAGATCGCAGAACAAACGATACTGCAGCGACGGCTGCTAAAACGCATGTAAACGTAGAAGTTCCCGAAACTGAGTCCGTAACAGTCGAAACAAATAATACAAACAATAGCCCTTCACCTGAAGAGACAAAGCAAAAACAGCATGAGCGCCGAAGCAATCATCGTAAAGAACATGCCCCTCGTCAAGAACGTACGCATCAGCGTGATAGAAATGATACGAAACCTCGCCAACAACGCACCCGCGGTGATCAGCAACCACAACACAATACAGATCATCATGAAATGGGCGATAGTCAAAGTGATTTCTTCAGCAGAAACCAAGATGAGATCGTAAATCAAAACCGCTTGCCCTTTGAATCTGGTTCATTTGAAGCAAACATTGCCCGAGAAAATCGTCGCCGTGGGCGCGATCCATTTGGCGGAATGCCGGGCGGTTTAGGCCAATCCACAAATGGCAACTTTATTCAAAACCTTACGCAAGGCTTTAGTGCTAATCAAAATCCTAACTCACGAGATCAAGGTAAGCGCACTAATAACCGTGATAGTCGAGACAATCGTGGTGGCCGTAATAACAACCCCAACAATCGGGGCCGTAAAAAATAACGACCGAAGGATTAAGAATTAATCACGTATCACTACAAAAAACCATTGAACTCTCTTCACACAAATTAAAACAATGGTTGAAACTGCGTATTAATCTTTATGACTGAACTCTGAAGCGTTACACCAAAAGCTAATAAAATCCTAATGATAGGGGTTATTAGCTTTTCTCATATCTCTTCATTCTTTATTATTAAAATACTCAATACTTTTTGAATTACGGCAATCATTCATGAAATCATTAAACTATGATCTTATTATCCATGATCGATTGCCATCTCAAGGATAGGAAACATAAATGTCTGCAAACTTAATCACAAAAGAAGGCATGGATATACTTCAACAAGAACTCGATTATCTATGGCGGATCGAACGACCTGAAATCACAAAAAAAGTCACTTGGGCCGCCGGACTCGGCGATCGCTCTGAGAACGCAGATTCACGCAAATAACCCCTTAAAGTATACTATTTATAAAATAAGATAGTTTTTTCAAAATTATAAAA
>CANRON010000076.1 GCA_947632245.1 uncultured Ignatzschineria sp.
CCATCGGAGAAACTGTCCGAGGTTATGTTGACGATGCCGAAAATGATGAGCGATTTATTCATGGGGGCTTCTATAATCGATGAGAGACCCCACGAGAGGGTACATCCTGAATAGTCAGCCATGGTTGGTAATCTTTTCCCATACCTTGTCCACGACCATCTTTTATTCTTTTGCTAATTTGTTCTTGTGTGAAGAATCTCGGTGCTCTACTCATAGAAAAACCCAGCCTACTTTTTAATCAGTATAGCTGGGTTTATCCAGTTTACAACTTTAATGTATAGTTTAGAACTATATTGTTACAGTTTAGAACTTTAATGGTAGGTTTAAAACTATATTGTCCAAAAACAGCAGGAGCGGGCTAAATAAATGACAACGCAAAGCCTTGTCATTTATTCAGCTAGATTTGGTTGCTTATTGCTCATATTGCTATATATTATTAAGCAATGCAGTGCAGTATTTTGCAATGCAGTAAGCAGATACAATACATTTCAGAGGTGGGATACTATGATTATCTTAATAGGTTCAAATAAAGGCGGTACAGGTAAAACAACCACTGCGATTAATTTAGCTAGTGCGCTAGCTGAAAATAACAGTGTTTTATTGTGTGATAGCGATAGTCAACAATCATTATTTCAGTGGAACTCGATTAGAGCAGATAGCGAACTAACTCCTTTTGATTGCATTACTTTATACGGGAATATTGCGGAAGAAGTTTTAGGCTTATCCAAAAAATACGATATTACAATCGTAGACGTGGCAGGGCGGAACAGTAAAGAATTTTTAAGCGCACTCAGTATTTGTGATCTATTCATTAGCCCAACTCAAGTTACTCAACTTGATTTAAATACGTTAATACTTGTTGATGAGCAAATACATGAAATGACTAAGTTTAATGAAAAACTTAAAAAGCATAGTTATGTCTTACACAATAGAGCAACAACAAATATTTTTATACAGCATAAAGAAAGATCGGATTTAGAGGGGTTTATCGCTGAGCTTGATAGCCTTAAGCTCCTAAATTCCACCATTTCAGAGAGAAAGATATTTAAGGATTCGGTATCAGAAGGAAAGGGTATTTATGACTATAAAGACGATAATAAACACGATAAAGCCTTAGAAGAATACGCAATCCTATTACAAGAGATAGAAGAGAAAGGAATTAACCAATGAAAACACCTAAAAGTATGGCGAAAATTCAAAAAAGAACAGTAGAAGAAACTATTAATAAAATGAGTGATAAGCCACATTGGAATACTGAAGTAGCAATTGAAGAAGATACTTTGGTAAACATCACTTTTAGAGCACCTAGCTCATTAAAAGCAAAGCTAGAGAACCAAGCAAGGATAAATAAATCTAAAGGGGAAAGCCCCAATACTGTTACTGATTTTTTACTTAAAGCCATGAATCAATATATGGCTAATAATCCTAATGAATTTGAATGAAAACCAAAGAGGAGAATATACCAATGCAAACTTTGAATTATTCTAAGCAAATATTAGAATTTTTTGATGGCCCAAAATATCAACATTATATAAATGATAGTAACGGTGCTATAAAAGAATTATTAACGTTATTAGATCAGAGTATTAAATTCATATTGCCAGAGAGAGGGGAAATCTTAGCTTCTTATGATGCTAAAGAGGGAGAAATCAACGCTTTCCAAAAAGAATGGGTAGATTTAATGTTCCTCCCTTTTCCTATTGCCTCATTTGAAATACCGTTTACATATCATAGTGATGAAGTGATTACTGAAGCTAATGAAGTGCCGGCAGAAAAAAGGGTGGCTTTATGTTGGAATCCGAAACATGACAGCCCTGAAATCAAAAAGATAAATCAAATAGTTAATACTCATAAATTAACTAAGGGGGATTACTCAATAGGCGAAGACGATTCGCCCGATGGTTTCTGTATAGTTGTCTTTTTCCAAAATCCATTAACCAAAGAATGGCTACATACTCCGGCAGGTGCTTTTTTTCCTTACTCTTTAAATGTGGAAAGTGATTTAGAAGGTCGTTTGTATGGGCGAGAAATCAATTTATTTCCGTTTTATACGGATACTATGTATAAGAACTACAACTTCAATATGAACGCTGTTAAACAGCAAATTTGGCATGATTTGAATCATGAGGTATGGAGTGTCTTGCAAGTTTGTTGCGTTCTTAATTGCGATAACATTAGTACAAGAACAATAGAACCCTCTTTAAAGCAACAAAAAAGCAGACAGCGTAAAGGTTTAAAGCCTTTATATAGCTATAAAGTATTAACTGTTAAAGCGACTGGAACAGCCTACGAAAATATGTATTCAACAGAGCAGGGAGGAAGCAAAAGAACACATTTTAGAAGAGGGCATTTAAGACGATTACCTAATAAGACTATATGGGTAAGACCTGCAATTGTAGGCGCTAACAATGTTGGAACGGTAGATAAAGATTATCGAATAGAACCCCAGTTTTAAGAATCGTCTTTGGTATGTAATTTAATTAAGTCATTAATATTAACGTGTTCAATACTCGTAAGATCGGTCAATAAAAAATCTTGTGTTGTATTTAGTTGGGGGATTATGATTTTTACACCTGATGAAGATGGTCTATCCCCATAAATGTATAAATCTGTGCAATATCCGAAGCAAGCATCAAAGTTAAAAGGCTTAAAAATGACGTAATTTTGATAAACTTTTGAGAGTTCCTCATAGGATATAGACCCTCCTTTATTCAGCTCTAATAAGTGCCTTTTTTTAAGCATGTCTTCCATTTGCTATCCTTAATCTCATAGTAGTATCAAAGAATAGGGCTTATAAGGGCTTTAATCAACCCTTAAGAGAGATTGTAACGTACGTTACAAATTTTTTAAGAGGAACAAGAAAAACGGTAATAAACTTGCGTTCATTACCGATTTCTTATAAAGTAGCCCTATCGGTTTGAAAGAATTCGCACTTCTCTCAAACTACTTAAACTGTCCGCCAAGACTGTTTAAGCAAGCTCTAAGACATATATTATCATTTTAATGATATTTATCAACCTGAACGAGTGAGAGAACCGAATACTTTTGACCGCATAAGCGGTTTTTTTTGTGCCTAAAATAAATGATAACGCCGTAATAGTGGGCGTTTTAGAAGTTCGCTAGATTGCCATTACAATGTAATTACATTGTTGCAACAAATCAAAAAAGTTCGTTTTTACGAACTACGGACACAAGGAAAACGGCGCATTGTACTTTATGCGTCCCAATTGCAGGCAGTATCGCTAAAGACTCGGTTCGGGTGCAATGATAAAGATGGAAAGAATGGGAACTAAGCAAATCCATCACGAAAAGGCGTAAACGGCTAATTTAAGGCTGTTTCGAGTGAACTCGGCTTAGGTGTTAGTAACAACATGAATCACTCAAATACGGCGGTTATATCGACCGTATATACTGGAAAGCGAGGAACGGCTCCGGCGGTAAAGCATGGTAAGGTACTCCCCAATGTCTAGACCAAATTATCATAAAATTAAGATAGAGTTGGGTTGATAAAACGATTTATTATCCGAACTATTGTTAGCCAGATAAACCTGTGCAGGAGTATGGTAATCGAGCGACTGATGTAAACGCTCATGATTGTAAAACTCGAAATACTCTTTCAAACCTGCTCTTGCCTGACTGACTGTCTCAAACTGTCGCAAATACACGCATTCATACTTCACTGACCGCCAAAGCCTTTCCACAAAGATATTATCCAGTGCCCTACCGCGACCATCCATACTGATAGCAATACCCTGCTCAATGAGCGGTCTGGTAAATCTTGGGCTGGTAAACTGAGAGCCTTGATCTGTATTAAAAATCTCACAGCGTAACCCATTGTGCAATAAGCTGCTCACCGTATCCACGCAGAAATCCGCCTCAAGCGTGGTAGATAGCGACCAGTCTAGAACATAACGACTGTACCAATCTATCACCGCCATCAAATATACGAAGCCCTTGGCTAGGCGAATATAGGTGATATCAGTACTCCACACTTGATTACAACGGCTAATCGGTACATGCCTAAGCAAGTACGGGTAAACTTGATGCTCAGAGTTAGGCTTACTCGTGTTAGGATGCTGATAAATAGCGTCTAGCCCCATTTGCCGTAGTAAGCGCCTAACTCGCTTTTCTCCCACTTGATAGCCTAGTTGCCTCAAATACGCTGTCATGCGTTTAACCCCATAAAATGGGGTCTTGGTGTACTGCTGGTCAAGCAGGTTCATCAGGGTAATATCAAGCTCGCTGATGGGCTTTGGCTGATAGTACAGACTTGAGCGGTTGATACTGAGTAATTCACATTGCTTACGAACACTAAAATCCTTGTTGTCAGGTTCTAGCAGTTGTTTACGAGTGCTCAGGGTAGCTGTAAGGACTTTTTTTTAAGCCAGTCTCTTTCGCTTATAACTTGCCCTAGCTGCCTATGTAGTTCATCGATAATAGCTTGCTGGGCTTGTTCGTTGGCTTGCTGTTTGGTATTGAATGCAGTAGGGATAACTGCCAAAGCCTGCTTTTTCCAGTTGCTGATTTGGGTTGCATGAACCCCATATTCTGTGGTTAACTCGTTGAGGGTCTTGTGTTCTTTGATGGCTTCAACGGCGACTTTGCTTTTAAATTCAGCATTGTGACGCTTACGTACTTTTGTCATTAGATAGACCTCTTTTTCTAAAGGTTATTCTATCTTATTTGCTACAATTTTTTGGTCTAGTTTTCCGGGAGTATTATAAAGAGCCTAAAGATTCTATTATAGATAAGATGACGTTTAAAGCTGGGTGGATCGTCTTAGTCCTTTTATTAATAGGTTTTTTTACTTCAGACTACTTAGAGATTCCCATTAGTGTTATAGCATCGATAGCGGTCGTGATATTAGCTATAATCGCTTATAGAGGCAAAAAAATTAATCTTCGAACCGTTATAAAAGGTGCTCCTTGGCAAATAGTCATATTCTCTTTGGGGATGTATTTAGTCGTATTTGGTTTAAAAAATGCTGGACTAACAATCTATATTTCCAATATTTTGAATGATTTTTCAGATAATGGTTTATGGGCATCTATTTTTGGTACCGGCATTCTTACAGCTCTTTTATCGTCTATTATGAATAATATGCCAACCGTTTTAGTCGGCGTACTATCCATTGATGCAAGTAGCGCAACAGGTCTTACTGAAGAAGCAATGGTTTATGCGAATGTGATCGGTAGCGATTTAGGACCCAAAATCACTCCTATTGGCAGTTTAGCAACACTTTTATGGCTTCATGTTTTATCTCAAAAGAACTTAAAAATCACTTGGGGATATTATTTTAAAGTAGGTATTATTTTAACAACCCCAGTTTTATTAGTAACTTTAGCGGCTTTAGCTATTAGACTTTCCTTGTAAAAATGCTGATATCGAAAACGCCACCCAAGATGGAGGCGTTTTCTTGAGGTAAAGTATATGATGATGAAACTAGTAGATGTGCATATACAGCTCTAGTTCCTGTGGCTGATCGTAGTAAAGGCGTCTTAATAATAGATAAGCCTAGGTGAGGTGCGGGATAGAAGTGCTTAAATTGCTTAAGCCCTACAAATAATTTTGCTGCTCTTGTTTTGCAAGAATAATTTCAATCTGAGTGTTACTAAGTCCACTTGCGGTTAAACTTTCACGTAATAATACTAATCTTGCATTGTTAAGCTGTTTAGCTTCGTAAACTGTGTCAGAAATAAATTGCGCATCTTTTGAAGCCGTATTTTTCTAAAATGCGGCTAATATCAGGATAGGGATTTTCATGGTGAAAACTTTTGGAACAGCAATTGCTAGTATCCATATCAAAAGTTATTAAATAACGGCTCACTAAAGCACGCTAAAACACAGGAAGTATTTGGTGATTACATTAGTATTTATAACTTCGCGGATACAGTTGATGATGGGGCTACGTAATCTTTATATTATGAAAATCGTGTACCTGAAGTTTTAATCTCGAGTGATACTATTGGTGAAGATATTACAGATATTCTTGACCAAGGTGATCTTACTGAAGATCAAGAGAGGCGCTTATAAACTGAATTTGCTAAGGCCTATCATATCATCAACAAAAAACATAGAGAACGCTTTTTAAAAGAAAAAATTGATGAGAAATTTAAAGAACCTGAAGATGATTTGAGAATCGTGTTCGTTTGTGCGATGTGGTTAACAGGCTTTGACGCACCATCTGTTTCAACGCTTTACTTGGATAAGCCTCTTAAGAGCCACACATTAATGTAGACTATTGCACGAGCTAACCGAGTATATGAAGGTAAGTCAGCAGGGAAAATAGTTGACTATATAAATATATTCAGTGCGTTGTAACAGGCCTTGGGACTATATGGGGTATAGCTGGGGGGGCTCGTATAAAGTTGATAGTCCAGCCAAAGATAAGTCTGAGCTGGTCGCTGCCTTAGGTATTGCTATCAATGAACTAATTTTATTCTTAAATAATGTTGATATTGACTTGAATAAGATTGTATCAGCATCAGCAGATGCCTTTGCTAAGCTCACTCTTTTGGATAATGCCAGTGAAATACTGCTTGATCCCAAGAATAAAGAAGAGTTTACATCTTTTGTAAGGCAGATAAATCGCATCTTTAAGGTAATTATGCCTGATGATAGGGCAAACCAGTATGTACCTTACCGAATTGCTATCAATATTATTTATTCTCAAATGTGTTTAAAGTCTGGTTTATACATTGATGATGAGGACGTATTGGATGTTGTTCGTAATCAGGTTAATGAACTGCTAGACGAGTCGATATCTACGATTAATATTCAAAGTAATTTACCAGAGCCAGTAAATATTTCTGCTATTGATTTTGATGCTTTAGCGACAATGGTAGCTAAGATCGAAAAGCCGAAACAATCTGATGCAGAGAGGTTAAAAACCTCATTGAACGAAAATTACAGCCTATGGTACTTAAAAACAAAACACGTCAAGATTTGCAACAGAAGTTCCAAGCACTTATTGAAACATACAACTTAGGCGCATATACCGCAGAAGAATTTTTCAATCGCTTACAAGAGTTCATTGGCGAGTTAGAGTATGAAGAAAAGCGTACTGTGCGTGAAGGCTTAACTGAGGAGTTGGCAGTGTATGATTTAATGGTTCAGGATGCTCCCTTATCCGATAAAGAATGCAACCAAGTTAAAGAAATAGCTAAAGTGTTAACGGAAAAAATGAAAGGCATTTTGGTTATTGATTGGCGTAAGAAGCAGCGAACTAAGGCTAGAGTTAAAAATATGATAGAGGAAGTATTAGATAGCTTACCTGAGTCTTATGATGATGATTTATGGCCTAAAACTTGTGGTGAAGTTTATATGCACATCCTTGAGAAGTACCCAGGACAAAGTCTAAGTCCTTATACTTATTAGACTTATGTATATTTTCAATGTTTTTTAATCTTTGTGTGGCTTAATAACGGGCTTTACCAAAGAAAAAATCCTAAGCAGTAGGCAGTAAATGTTGTAGTTAGAACCTTGGGATGTAATTTTCCCGACTCTAAAATACAACTAATTAGAAATTTGGTCGTAAGTATGAATGATAAGAGAAAATGCCATGAACAAAAGATAGCAATTCGAAAAGCTCAAATATCAGAAGATAACTTGTTCGAGTTAGAGTATATTTCAATATTGGTTTAGGCTGAAAATAGCATTACAAGCTTTAGTCTATCTATTTATGATTTAGATATGACAATCAGGAGGTTGAAATTTATGAAAACTTTAGAATGGATGCTTCAATCAAAAGAAACTCGTAGAAAATATGATAAGGCGACTTGGGTGCCATTGAGAGTTTCTTGTACAGAAGAACAGGGTGATATTACTACTATAGGTTGTGTTAGTGAGTTTTTTGGATGTGGTTCGGTTGCATTCTCGCCAGCGCAGAAACAGGTAGCTGAAAAATTAAGCTGGAATGATATTGGAATTAGTAATAGCACGGAGCCTTATGCTTATGAAGATAGCCATTATTCTTCGGTTGAAGAGTATGAATATAATGATCAGAATCCAATAGGTATTAATCTGGTTTTTCAACAAATACAGCCTATAACAGGAATTAGAAAGTGGATAGTAAATCCGGATTTAGTTATAGCGCTAGGACTAATACAAGATGGGTCTGATTGGGTAAGACCAGAAGAAAATTTCACAGTTGTTATTAAAGAGTCTTTTGATGACGAAGGGAACCATATATCCATAGCGATTAAGCGAGAATTTTTAATAGATTACTTGGCGGCAAGAAATCTTTCACTCCGACTCTCTTATTATCGTCGAAGAGTTGAAAATATTGAATCTCTAGAATCTAGCTCGTATTCAGGATTAAAAAATTACGAAGAAGAGCGAAATGGAGGTAGGTTTGAACTTTTAATTCGTGATTTAGAGGATGTATATGGTGGAAATTGGCTTGGGATGAGAATGTGGCGTACGGATATTGATGAGGAGGAAGATGCTCCTGTTATGGGGGAAGAAAGTGATGACAATGTAGAAACCGAAAGCTCTCAAGGGTATGTAAGAGGCTATCCCGGCATTAGAATTGAAAGTGAGTTTTTCCGTGATGAGTGGATTGAGCATCAGGGTTTAAGTGTGCGAGTTCGCAGAGATGAAGATCCAAATCTCCCATCATTTATTATAGAAACAGATGGATCTCGCATGGCATCTAGTATGTTAAACAATGAAGATATTGGAAGATGGTTATGGTTCCGCCCTAGTGTTATTAATGAGTTTCTTAATTACCAAGGGTTTTCGTTGGAATGGCATACAGCAGAAACAGGTAGCTTGAGATCTACCTCTGGTTATGGAATTCATTTTGGAATTAATTCTTCTAGTTTAGTTACTGTATATGCGTATGATATTGCTCGCTTGTCATCATGGGAACAGCATATTTGGTCATCTTATAATGTAGTGCCTGAGGGGAAAGTTTCTTTTGAATTGCTAATGTCACAAGTTGAAGCTAAGCCTGCGACAACACGTGCAGCTGAAGTTTTACTCTTAGAGTGTATGAAGCTGTTAGAAGCAAGCTTCAAAGAATATCGAGATATAGATCTATTTTCTAGTGAAATTAATGCATCTCATTATTTTAAACAAATCAATCGTTTTTCTTGTATAGATCAAGTTTCTCTTTTAACTTTAGCGAAAGAGTTAATACGTTTTTTTTCAGAGCGCTTGAATAAAGAGCAGCTCCGAGAGCTTTCGAATCACAAGGATAAAAAAACATTAGGGTCAAATAAGCTTTTAGAAAGTATTTTAGCCGATAAAGTAGGAGCGTGCAAAAGCACGAGAGGTTTTTGGAGTCATTGCTGGGGTTTATGATATGCGCATAGGTGATGCTCACTTGGCTAGCTCAAAAGTTGAGAGCGCACTGCAGTTAGCTGGCATTGATGATTCACAATCTCATTTAAAACAGGCAGAACAGCTTATTAAAAACTTTGGAGAATCAATTTGGTGGGTGGGAAAGTTGTTATTTGATACCGAAAAATGATCGAATCATTTAAAGTGGTAGAATATGCTGAGATTAGAGTTACTATATAAAGAGGAAAGTGTACATTCACACAATATTGTAGATCGAAATGTACATTTTTTGTTGATTTTTATAGAAAACTCAAATTTTGAAGATGATCGATAAAACGATAGGTTACGGATGTACACTTATGAGTAAGAGTTGTGTAGAA
>CANRON010000077.1 GCA_947632245.1 uncultured Ignatzschineria sp.
GCTTATTATCGCTATAAAAGGCGTTAAATTTGACTGCTTTTGATCTATCTTCTTCGCTAACAGTAAATTCAGGGTATAATATCGCCAGAATTTAGACTTATGTTAGAGGAAGAGACATGGCATTAGATGAACGATTGCAACGATATGGTTTGAGCTTTCAGGACCTTCAGAAACGAGATGGCTTGATCGAGGTTGATACGCTTTATCAACAGATTTTACCAGAAGAGATGCAATGTACGTTTTTACAGTGGCGTCGAGGTGAAACAACTTTTACGGCAATTGAAGAATCTGAGTTTCAAATTAAATTAGGGCAATACCTGAATACTTTCATTGCAAAGTTATTTAATATTGAAGATGAAGCGGAAGTATTGATTGATCGTGCGCAGCATTATGAAACGCTCATGAAGTTTAAAGCACAATTTATTCAGCGTGGTGCAAAACGTTATCGCCAAGCAATTGAAGGGACTTTTGCGGAACATCATGCTGCTCTTTTGGCGAAAATTGGTGCTGAAGACTCTGATCCTAACTTAGAATATAAAATTGCAAAATATGCATTATCCTTAAATCCCGAAACAGATACGGATGCGATTACGGCTATTCATCAGTGGGGTGCGCTCGTTGAGAAGGATGAAGTTGGTCTTGCGCGTGTTTCGGGTTGGATCACCTTTAAATTCCCCGCTCGTCTTGATTTTGATAATTTAGTGCCGACAAAAGAGACAGTTTTCCAAGGGATTCCGGTAAAAGTAGGGACAAACCCGCTTCGTACTCGTGATGGGTTTGATCTTACAGATAAACGTATGGATCGTTATGAGATTGCCAGTGAGATTGAATACTGCAAATATTGCCATGATCATGATGGCGATTTCTGTAGTACAGGTTTTCCTGTTAAAAAGGGCGATCCTGCGCAAGGCTTCCGCAAGAATCCATTTGAAGAGACATTAACAGGTTGCCCGCTTGATGAAATGATCTCAGAAATGCAACGTCTTGAAAAAGATGGACTATCAATTGGCTCGCTTGCGATCATGATGGTAGAAAATCCGATGGTGCCAGCTACGGGTCATCGTATCTGTAATGATTGTATGAAATCATGTATCTACCAGCGCCAGGAGCCCGTCAATATTCCACAAATTGAAACAGGTGTTCTTTCAACGGTATTAGATCTGCCTTATGGCGTGGAGATTTATAGCTTACTTGCAAGATGGAACCCATTAAAACCAACAGACTATTTACCACTTGAAGAAAATGGTCGAAAGGTATTAGTTGCAGGTATGGGACCCGCTGGTTTTACGATGACGCACTATCTATCACAACAGGGATGTCATGTTGTTGGGGTTGATGGGCTTAAAATTGAGCCTTTACCTGAGAGTCTCCTCAATCATCCTGTTGCTTCATGGGATGCGTTGGAAGAGCGTTTGGGTGATCGGATTTTAGCAGGATTTGGCGGCGTTGCTGAATATGGAATTACCGTTCGTTGGGATAAAAACTTCCTTAAACTCATCTACTTAACACTTGCACGCCGTAGTAATGTGGAAATTTATGGTGGCGTTCGTTTAGGCGGTACCCTCACGCTTGATGATGCTTTTGATCTCGGGTTTGATCATGTATCGTTAGCCGTAGGCGCCGGCTTACCGCGCGTATTGAAGATTGATAACTCGCTTGCAAAAGGTATGAAGCAAGCTTCGGACTTCTTAATGGCGATGCAGTTAACGGGCGCTGCAAAAGATTCATCGATTGCGAACCTTCAAGTAAGATTGCCGGCAGTTGTGATCGGGGGTGGTTTAACCGCAATCGATACTGCGACAGAAGTACAGGCTTACTACATTAAACAAGTCGAGAAAACACTTCATCGTGTTGAAATCTTGGGCGAAGAGAAGATTCGTGAGAATTTATCATCTGAAGATGATGAGACATTAACAGAATTTATGGTGCATGGTCGCCAAGTACGCGAAGAGCGAGAAAGAGCTGCTGCCCTTGGTATTGAGCCAGACTTTAATCCACTCATTCAAAAATGGGGCGGCGTGATGATTGCCTATCGCCGTACATTGCAAGAATCACCGGCTTATACGCTAAATCACGAGGAAGTGACTAAAGCCTTTGAAGAGGGGATTCATTTTGGAGAAGAGCTCAATCCGTTAGGGGTTGAGTTAGATCATTATGGGCATGTACAAGCAATACGCTTTACAAAATCAGGTGCTGAAGAGGTAAAAGTGCCGGCGCGGGCAGTTTTAGTTGCTGCGGGAACCTCACCGAATACCATTTATGGTACAGAATATCCAGGTTCAATCGAGATCGAAGAGAAGCATCATTTCCAAGGCTATGATCTTGATGGGAATTTAGTTCCCTTTAATTGGGGAACAAATAACAAGGAAGCATTTGCACCATTTACCTCCTTTAGACGTGGCGAGAAACGCGTCTCTTATATCGGCGATACACACCCTGTGTTCAATGGTAACGTGGTCAAAGCGATTGCAAGTGCGAAGAAATCTTCAAAATTTGTCGTAGAAGCCTTAGAGCGACTCCCTGAAAACACATTACCAAATGAAGCTTTGTCACTGACCATGCAGGAAGGGTTAACGGCAGAGATTCAATCCATTGATTCCTCGAATCCAACAGTCTGTGAAGTATGGGTCAAAGCGCCGATGGCAGCGAAAAACTTTAAACCAGGGCAATTCTTTAGATTGCAGACGTTTGAAGCAGATAGCGAGATTGTCGCCGGTACGCGTTTACAGATTCCGCTGTTAACGGTTTCAGGAACAGGTTCTACAGAGGATGCTGTTCGTTTACTTGTATTCCAATGGGGAACAGGGCAGCGTTTAATACCTTCCTTAAAGCCGGGTGATAAGGTCGTATTAGCAGGACCAACAGGTGCACCGACTGATCTACCGCAAGGTAAAACGATTTTAGTCGTTGCAGGGCGTTGGGGTGCGGCGGTTATGCTCGATATCGGTTTTGCACTTCGTAGTGCCGGCAATAAAGTGATCTATCTTGCGGCAATGGGTTCGAAAAATGATGTTGATCATATGGACGAGCTTGAAGAGGGTGCAGATCAGATTATCTGGGCGGTGGGGAAAGGTGATCCGATTGAAGCACGCCGCCCACAAGATCATTCTGTGGTTGAATGGGATGTCATTAAGCTCATTAAGGAGCTCAGCGAGCAAGGCATTGTCGATATGGGCGAGGTTGATCGCTTAATGGCCATGGGTTCAACGGGTATGCTGAAAGGGTTCCAAAAAGAGCTTTCAGAGGGCGGTTCGCTCAAAGATCTCTTTAAAGAGGAGCTACATATTACAGGAACAATCGGTAGTCCGATGCAATGTATGATGAAAGGGGTATGTGGTCAGTGTTTACAGTGGCAAATTGACCCCGCAACGGGCGAGCGCACAAAAGCAGTGTTCACTTGCTCACAGCAAGATCAGCCACTCAAATCAGTTGATCTTGACAACCTTACAGCACGCACAAGTCAAAACAGATTGCCGGATATTATCTCGGCGCAGTGGCTAACGCACGTATTAGCAGAGAAGAATGCTCAATAGAAGCACATTGACTATATGTTTTTATAGGTAGAAACAATGAAAAGAGGTGATCTATAAGATCACCTCTTTTTTTCTTTTTCTTTTTCTTTTTTATAAGGCCAGAAATAGAGAATTAAGTATTACTAATATCGACTAACCGAAAAAACATGCATATATAATGATCGCATTCAACTCAATTAAAAATAAGTAATGGCTTCACTAGGCTCTTGCATGAGCCAAACTCCGGTTTTATCGGCGGCGATTGAAATCTTAAATTATGTGCTTTGCCTAAAATCACAGAGAATGCTGAGGTGACTGATGATTCAAGCCGTACTGACATTTTATAATTATTGTCTGCTGTTCAGTCATGAATCAAACCCTATTGTAGTACCTATTGTAATTTTATGAAGATATTTAACCCTAGGAGGTTACGCACCGAATGAAAACAATCATAATGTTGAATGATGTGACAGATGTATTTAAAGCAGATGTTTTAGAGAATTTGGCAGAAGAGCTAGTAGAGGCAGGATTCGAGCTTATTTATCCTAATAATGTAGATGATTTATTGGATCTTTTACGAAAAAACGCGCGTATTGCCGGCGTGATATTTGATTGGGATGCGCATAATTTAATTCTTAGTCGGGAGATTTCGAGGATTAATGGCAAACTGCCGGTATTTACATTCATTAATGATAATACGTTGCTTGATTTAGCTTTTAGTGATTTGGCGATTAATATCCATTTTCATAACTACATTTTGAATCATGTGGGCGATATTGTGACGCGGATTAAGCTCAAGACGAAAGAGTATATTAATAATCTGCTTCCGACATTCACCAAAGCATTATTTGATTATGTGCGTAAAGAAAAATATACATTTTGTACGCCGGGACATATGGGCGGTACGGCTTTCGAGCAAAGTCCTGTCGGCACACTTTTTTATGATTTTTACGGCGAAAATATGATGCGCTCGGATGTTTCGGTCTCTGTTGAGGAGCTTGGCTCTTTATTAGATCATTCAGGTGCGCATAAAGAGGCGGAAGAGTTTATTGAAGAGGTCTTTAACGCCGACCGCAGTTTTATCGTAACAAATGGGACTTCAACTGCAAATAAGATTGTGGGGATGTATGCTTGCCCATCAGGAAGTACGATTTTAGTAGATCGTAACTGCCATAAATCGATTACCCACTTAATGATGATGACGAATCTTATCCCGATTTACTTAAGACCGACCCGAAATGCTTATGGGATTTTGGGCGGTATTCCACGAGTAGAGTTTACAAAAGCCCATATTAAATCTTTGGTAGAAAAAACGCCGAATGCGACATGGCCAGTCCATACGATTATTACCAATTCGACCTATGATGGGCTGTTATACAATACAAGTTATATTAAAAACACCTTGGAAGTGGATTCGATTCATTTTGATTCGGCGTGGGTGCCTTATACTAATTTTCACCCGATTTATGCCGGTAAATCTGGCATGGGTGGTGATTGGATCGAGGGAAAAGTCATTTATGAAACGCAATCAACGCATAAATTACTTGCGGCTTTCTCACAATCATCCATGATTCATATTAAAGGTGATATCAATGAGCGAACTTATATGATGCATACGACAACATCGCCGCTTTATAGTATTGTTGCCTCTTGTGAGACTGCGGCTGCGATGATGGAAGGTGATGCCGGCAAAAACCTTATGCAGCAAGCGATTGATCGGGCAATGAATTTTAGGCGAGAAGTAGTGCGTTTAAAAGAGGAATCTGCAGATTGGTTCTTTGATGTTTGGCAGCCGGACAATATTGAAGAGGGAATCTGCTGGCCTTTAGATTCCTCTTTGAGCTGGCATGGATTTACCAATATGGATGATAACCATATTTATCTTGATCCTATCAAGGTCACGCTCTTAATGCCGGGAATGGATGCCACAGGAAAGCTTGATAAAACAGGAATTCCAGGTTTAGTTGTGGCACGTTTTTTAGAAGAGCGGGGTATTATCATTGAAAAGACAGGACCTTATACGCTCTTATTTCTCTTTAGCATGGGGATTGATAAGACAAGATCCTTGACATTACTGCGTAGTTTAATGGATTTTAAACGTATTTATGATGCTAATCTCACAATTCGAGATGTAATGCCGGAACTATATGCGGTGAATCCTGATTTTTATGCCAATATGCATATTCAGGATCTAGCACAAGGGATTCATCAATTGATGATTAAATACGATGTTCCTAATTTAATGTATCAAGCCTTTGATAACTTACCGATTATGGAAATAACGCCGCATGAGGCTTATCAGGAAGAGATCAGGGGCAATGTTACAGAATGCCTGTTATCGGATATGATTGATAAAGTCAGTGCAAATATGATTTTGCCATATCCGCCTGGCGTACCGTTAATTATGCCGGGGGAGAAAGTCACGCAGGATAATTTGCCAGTCTTGCAATTTTTGCAGATGTTGTGCGAAAGGGGGACATATTACCCCGGATTTGAAACAGATATTCACGGCGTTTATAAAAATGAAGATGGGCAATATGTGATACGTGTTTTAATGGATCAGTAAAATCGTTATACGTGAATCAATAGACAAGGATTAAAAGCAAAAGCCACATTATTTCAATACTGAAAATGTGGCTTTTAACTAAAATAATCTTTAGATAGCGATTTAAGTCTAAAAAGATTCTAGTTTTATGACATCATATGCTGGCGTTTCATAAGGGTGTGCAGTTTTCATCGCCGCAACAACTGCGTGAATATATTGTGTCTCAACGACCAACTCAACCCGCCATTCCGGGACTTTTTTAAGGGTATCAACCTCTCCCGAGAAAGGATTACTGCCGGGAAGTGGTTTGAATTGACCCTCCCCGAGTACTTGCCATGAACAGTGAGAATAATTACCGATTGTTCCCCCTTTTGTCGCAAAGATGGCTTCTTTAACACTTTCAACGTGTGAATCCGGCACAAAAAATACGAATTTATACATTTATCTCTCCAGTTTCGGTAAACTATTGCCAATATAAGCATTATCACTATCCTAATATAGTTTCACTGGCAATGTAGCTGTTTTCAATACATTTCATGAAACAGAATAGGATAACGTTCAACAGAAGCAGTGCGCATATAGTAAAAGGATATTGAATACCCATGATGATACGAAAAACACTTCTCTTAATCTGCGCAACATTTGTGGCATCGTGTGCGGCCTATGATGGACAGTCTACAGTAAATGGTGAGCGCGTGAATTTAATCATAGCTTCAGAAACAACAGATTGTGTTGGCGTAGCGCCACAGAAATGTCTTTTAGTAAAAGAGACGCAATCTCAACAGGATTGGCACTATTTTTATAGCAATATTAAAGGGTTTGATTATGTGCCCGGCTATGAATATCAATTAATTGTCGATAAGGTACCACGAGATATTATCGCAGCTGATCAGTCATCAATTGAGTACCATTTGGTGCGCGAAACCGCGAAAGAAAAAAAGATATCTGAGAATTTACCTGAGATCATCCATGCAAAAACAACCTGGAATCAGAGAAAATAATGGCACAATACAAGATACTTCGATTTTCTTTTTTTGAAGCTAGTGCTTTATTATAACTGCAATTATGGAATTTTATTACAATCCGTCGATTTCCCCTTGGTTAGACGTTATTTATCAAGATGATGCCATTATGGTCGTGAATAAACCGGCTGAGCTTTTATCTGTCCCGGGAAAAGGTGCTGAATTACACGATAGCATTTTGACGCGTATTCAATGGCAATTCCCGTATGCAGAAACAGCGCATCGATTAGATATGTCGACAAGCGGTATTTTGTTAATCGCGCTCACGAAAGAATCAGAACGCGAGTTAAAGCGCCAATTTAGAGAGCGAGAAGTTAAAAAGCATTATATTGCCGATGTTGAGGGAATTATGCTTGAAGATGGGGGTGTTATTAATTTACCGCTGATTTGTGATTGGGATTTAAGGCCGAGGCAGATGGTCTGTTTTAATCGCGGTAAGTACGCACTGACTGAATATCGGGTTATTCAGCGTAATATTGAACATAACTTTACGCGCGTTGAACTGATGCCTTTAACGGGACGATCACATCAATTACGCGTTCATATGCTGGCGCTTGGGCACGTTATTTTAGGGGATCGCTTTTATGCAGAGGGTGATGCCTTTACGGCGCGTGATCGCTTAGCGCTACATGCCAGTAGCTTGTCATTTAAACATCCCGTTACAGCAAAACCCCTTTTTTTTAAGGCAAATGCAGACTTTTAATGATTCAAAAACTGATCTCCATAAGAAACTAATAAATATTAGCATTTGAAGATTGCAGTTACATATGAAATCAGTTTTTTGACAGTTGGAGATTTATAGCGTAATTCTAAATAGAGATTTAGAGGAGGTATTGGTTCTTTATGAGCTTGTATGCCTCGACCTATATAGGTATTGAAGTTCACTTGACGCATAATTCTATTGAATAAGTAAGTATTGAGCATCAAGTTAAAAATCCATAAAATCACCTATCAATATAGGGATGCCATCATATTAGAAATATTATCATAACAATAATCAGAGGATAAAATGAAGAGAACACTGTTATCACTTGCATTACTGTCAGGGGTTGCATTTTCACAACAAGCTTCATCAGGGGCAGAAGCATTACTCAATAAGGGCTATCAGTTAGCGGATCAGACTGAAACAGTAGTGATTGAGATGCGTAGGTACTTGCATGAGCATCCAGAATTACCTTATCAAGAAGTGAACACTGCACAATATATCGTGGATCAGCTCAAGGCGATGCCTGGATTTGAAATAGAAACGGGGATTGCAAAGACAGGGGTTAAGGCGGTACTTAAGGGTGGTAAACCTGGGCCTGTTGTAGCATTGCGGGCAGATATGGATGGGCTTCCTGTAAAGGAGGAGAATAATCTTCCCTTTAAGTCCCTTGCAACTGGTATATGGGAGGGGAAAGAAGTACCTGTGATGCATGCCTGTGGACATGATGCGCACGTTGCTATGCTATTAGGGGCAGCTAAAGTCTTCTCAGAGATACAAGATGAATTACCGGGTACTGTTGTGCTGTTATTTCAACCGGCCGAAGAACAAGGTCCCGGTAATAATCCACCTAGCGGTGCGAACATGATGATGAATGAGGGTGTTCTAGATTCTCCTCAAGTAGATATAATTTTTGGACAACACATTTTTGTAGGTGATACAGCCGGAACGATTCATTATCGGGAAGGAAGCTTGATGGCAAGTGGTGATAGTTTTAAAATCATTTTTGAAGGAACGGGTGGACATGGATCATCCCCGTGGGCAAGCCAATCACCCTTGATTGCTGCTGCTGAAACTGTTGTAGCATTGAACAACATTGTGGCACAAAATACCAATCCTATTGATGGCACTACTGTCGTCACGGTTGGGAAAATGGAAAGTGGAACGAAGATGAATATTCTCCCCTCAACGGCTTATGTAGAAGGTACTGTTCGTTCTCTATCGACCGCTAACCAAGAAATTGCCCATGCATTAATTCAAAAATATAGTCAAAATATTGCTGATAATCATGGGGTTTCTGCAAATGTAGAGATCGCGACGGGCTATAATGTTGTTGAAAATGATCCAGATTCAGTAGCAATCATCGCCGCGCAATTAGATAGAGCTGCTGATTTAAAGGGTGCGCATATTGCACCTCCTTTAATGGGGTCTGAGGATTTCGGTGCTTTTTCACGGGATATTCCTTCAGTGTTTTGGTTTTTAAACGCATCTCCGTATGAAGACAAGCCTGGTGCAGCGAATCATTCCCCTGAGTTTATGATCGATGAGTCGGCATTACGTGTGGGAGTACGTGCATTTGTAGGTTCAACATTAGAGTATATGAATAAGATGCAAAATCAGGTTGATAAATAAAATGAGACGTGCTGCGCTACTATCGTAATTAGCTTAAGATTTGACTATTGTATCAATGGAGCGCAATTACAAGCCCAACATAAAACACTCAAAGCTTGCGATAGCTTTTGGGTGTTTTTATTTGTGTATATGTACAATATCTTTGTGATTTTAAAAGATTTGTATTTTCTTTATTTTCGTCGTAATAATTGCCAATAACAATTTTGGGTAATTA
>CANRON010000078.1 GCA_947632245.1 uncultured Ignatzschineria sp.
GCTCGGCAAAATCATCATAACGAAGTTTTACAACGATACGTTCCCCGCGACCTGTTAAAAAGTCCCCCACAGGCGTGCCGACAATCCCTTCCATTTTGATATTTTCTGCCACCTGGGAATCCGGATTGCCTTTGATATAGGTAACCGCCTCATCCAGCGTCCCCTTAAATACCATCGGTACAACTGGGATCTGAAAGTTCTCGGCAATTTTCTCAACCACCGTGCGATCACAATACTTTCCATCCATCGCAATGACATCAAAGAGAATAAAGTCCGCTTGTTCGGCATTATATTGACTACCTAAAGGCTCTTCGATACGTTCCCCAAATCCCTCTCCGCAGAGAATACAACCGGGATAGACATATTCAGCGACCTCTTCTGTTTTAAATAGAGTTTCTAAGCGCTCAAACAGATGCGGCGGAATCTGAGAGTTATTATTGCGCCCTAAAAAGGTGACTTTCTCGCCATCCCAATGAATACGGATATTTGTCCCCGCGACCTTTTCACTAAAAACCCATTGGTTATGGGCCAATAGCTCAAATTCTTTTTGGCTATATTCCCCCTCAACCATTTTTCTATCTTTGCGTTTGTAAATACTGTTAATCTTATGATAACGTTGCATATTTCCCCTTTATAAATAATGAGCTTGGGATTATAGGCGAAATTGCTATCAATAGCCAAATAGCTTACAGGGTTAATGCTTATTCACATGCTTTTAATCATAATCAAAGGGAAGCTGAGAGCGCAATACACAGAGCGTTGCGCCTCTTCCTCCATATTTTTGCGGGGGGTTCGCGAATGCAATCACATCAATTTGCAGCTTTAGCCAGCGCTCGATTAACCCGCGGATGATAGGATCGCCCTTAGAACTATTACCCTGCCCATGAATGATCTTGATGCAAAACAGATTACGCTTTAATGCCGAGATTAAGAAGTATTGGAGCTCATCTCGCGCTTCGCTTGCCGTTAAACCATGAAGATCAATATATTCGTCCGGCATAAACTTGCCTTGTACTAATGCACGAAAGAGCTTAGGGGAAACGCCATCACGCTTGAAGCGCATCTCACTGGTCGGATCTGTATTAATCCAAGAAGTATCATCGCTCATTAAATCTTGATAATGGGGATCTTCCCGAAGCGCTTTATTGATCTTCAGTTTTATTTTGGGTTTAGGGTGCTGCACAACATTCCCCTGATTTTTGACCTTTCGAACGCGCCCGATACTATTTCGAAACAGCTTTTTATCCTCGTCACTAATCACAACGCTATCCTATCTGCTCTATCTTGTGTAGCTCAATGATCAAGCTACTGTAAAACCCCATATAAATCTTTTCTCCGTCAATATAGTGAGTTGCTATTTTCTTACTTTTGGTCTTTACTACTGATCATTTGCCGCCAATAAAAAAATCTACAATCAATATTTAATGAGGCAGACAGATAAGGATAACGAAACATCTGATAACAATAAAGCCTCAATATGAGGCTTTATATTTGAATGTCACTTTACAGATCACTCAAATGACTTGAATGATCTTCAGTATTTTAAGGTTTTTTAGCGAGCATCGTCGCAAATTGCAGCTTCAAGCGATTGCCATCAGCATCTAAACGATGCATTTCTCCGACTTCTTCATTGTAATGCACAATTTCCCAACCTTCATAATAACGCTGTAACTCCCCTTCACCAAAAGTGAATGGAAAACCATCATAAGGATAAGCATCTGTCGACATTGCTGACACAATGAGGTTATATCCACCCCTATTCGTTGCACTTTGCATATTAGGGATAATATTCGGGATCGCATCACGATCGACAAACATCATTACAACGGTAGAAACAATAAGATCATATTCCCCTTTAATCGAAGCCGTATTAATATCATACTGTTCAACATCAATATTCGTAATACCCTCTTTCTCAATAATACCGGTAATGGTACTAATCATGCCGGGGCTTACATCATAAGAAGTGACCTCAAAGCCGCGATCGGAGAGATAGAGAGAATTTCTGCCTTGCCCACACCCTAAATCAAGCGTCTTACATGGTTTTATTCCATATTTCTCCACCATCTCGATAATATCCGTATGCGGAAGCGTAATCCCATAGTTTTCATGATAGTAATGAGCGGGGCGACGTGCTGAAAGTGCTGACATATAATTCTCCTTTTCTCTCACGTATGAGATCGATAGATAATGAACCTATTTATAACGAAGCCAAGTTCCCGTTTCCCCTCTAAAGCCTTCTTTAGCCTTATCGAGAGAAGTAATCAATGCACGCTTATCCGGATTATTTTTGACAAATTCCATTGCAGCGCGGATTTTCGGGAGCATTGATCCCGGCGCAAATTCACCTGAATCAATATATTGTTGCGCTTCATCATACGTCATTTCTGAAATATCTTCTTGATTTGGCTTACCAAAATTAATCGCCGCTTTTTCAACTGCCGTTAAGATCATAAGCAGGTCTGCACCAATTTGGTCAGCAAGCTTAGCGGATGCGAAATCTTTATCAATGACCGCTAATTTCCCGACTGTTTTGCCATCTTCAATCGCAACAGGAATTCCTCCTCCGCCAACCGTAATCACAAGTTCTCCGGCATTAATAAGGTTTTCAATCGTTTTAAGTTGTACGATTTTTTGCGGCAGAGGAGAAGCCACAACAACCCGATAACCACGACCCGCATCTTCCATGACGGGATAACCCTCTGCAATGAGTTTATCCGCTTCTTCTTTGCTATAAAAAGAGCCGATCGGTTTTTTCGGGCTTTTAAAGGCAGGATCTTCACTATCAACTAACACTTCTGTCACAATCGTCACGACTTCTTTTTCAATCCCGCGGCGACTCAACTCATCCCTTAAAGCACGTTGTAAATGATATCCAATATAGCCCTGGCTCATTGCGCCGCACTCTGTAATCGGTACACCTTCTTTGCGAAGCACCTTTTCGGCAGTATCCATCGCGAGTTTAATCATGCCTACTTGTGGTCCATTTCCATGCGCTAACACTAAATCATGCCCATCAGCAATCAGATCCACAATCGGTACTACCGTTGTTGCTAAAATCTCTTCTTGCTCACTCACACTATTTCCTAGCGCATTTCCACCTAAGGCTACAACAACTTTCATTTAACAAGGCTCCTCGTTTTTTATTATTAAAAGGGGTAAAACCATCTAATTTCGCTTATCTACGCAAAAGCGTCAAATAAAATATTTTAGTCACAGTGCTAACTCATTCATTATAAATGTCAAAAAAACGTAGATGCTTATCACTTATTTCCAAGCTATTTATAATCCATTTCATTTGACAGATGTTTTTATCATAGCGTCATTTGGTCAGATTCCACCCTATTTATAATAAGTTATATTTCTTTACACGCCCAAATTATATATAATACCTGCGCAACTTTATTCGTAAAATTCCCATCACATGATGAAAAATCTACGATATTACCTCTCTCATTACAGATATAGATTCAAAATAAGGACAATATGAAAATCAAATTTCTTCAAGAATTCAAAGAATTCGCAATGCGCGGTAATGTGATCGACTTAGCAGTCGGGGTCATTATTGGTGCTGCGTTCAATAAAATTGTTTCCTCGCTCGTCGCTGATATCGTAATGCCACCGCTCGGTCTTCTCCTTGGCGGAGTTGATTTTAAAGACTTCGCTTGGACGCTTAAAGATGCAGTCGGTGAAGCGCCTGCCGTTGTTTTAAACTATGGGGTATTTATTCAAAACGTATTTGACTTTATTATTGTTGCATTCTCTATCTTCTTAGCCATTCGCGTAATGAATAAACTACGTGAAAAACAAGATGAAGCTGTGGCTGAAGCCGTTGCCGAAGTCGTAGCAGAGCCGGCACCGACAAAAGAAGAAGTCCTACTCGGCGAAATCCGCGATCTTTTAAAAGAAGGTCGTAGTAAGGAGTAATTCTGCCTGTTATACTCATCTTCAATGCGTTGTTTTTGAGATATTAGTACTGAAAAATGACCGCTGCATACTAATAAATGACATGGAGGAGATGAGTATAATTATGAATATCTTATATTTAACAGAATCAGAAAGAGGCATTGACCGCTGGCGTGAAGAGTTTGCGAAGGTTGATTCCTCTTTAACTATTTATGGGGTGAATGATCAATATGATCCTGAATCCATAGAAGTTGTTTTAGCCTGGAAACCACCCGCGGGCTTTTTTCCAAAACTGACAAATTTAAAGCTCATTCATGCGCTCGGCATGGGCGTAGACCATATCTTTAAATGCCCAGATGCCCCCACAAATATCCCTATTGCCCGTATTATCGATGAGGATATGTCGGTTCAAATGGCGGAGTATGTGCTATATGGTGTCCTGTCGGCATATCGAAAATTTAATATCTACCAAGCACAGCAGCGAGAAGGTGAGTGGCAGCCGAGATCTCGAAATTTTCATGATGATTTTAAAATCGGGATTATGGGATATGGTGAGTTAGGGAAAAGTGTGGCCACACGTTTGCAACTCAATGCTTTCAATAATATCCGTATTTGGTCAAGCTCGCCAAAGTCACTCGAAAATATCCAAAGCTTTCATGGAAAAGATATGCTTATGCGCTTTGCTGAAGACTTAGATGTCTTGATCTGTCTATTGCCACTCACAGCAGAAACAAAACATATTTTAAATGGCGAATTGTTTGAGAAAATGAGTGAAAAGGCCTATCTCATTAACCCTGCAAGAGGCGATCATCTATTAGAAGAAGACCTTATTGTCGCCATTTCTAGGGACCAACTTTCAGGTGCTTTGTTAGATGTTTTCACAGAAGAGCCCCTACCTTCAGACCACCCTTTTTGGCAAATCCCTGAGATTGAAATTACGCCTCATATTGCGGCATCCACTAATCCGCGTACGGCATCTGATCAAGTGATTCAAAACATCTTACGGATTGCTCGCAATGAATCTGCACTGAATTTGATTGATCCGCTTAAAGAGTATTAGTTCTGTGTTATGATTAACAGGTAATCCTCAGTCAGATTGATTGCGCTGAGGGCTCCCTACACTCAATGAATTTTAGGCTCTAATCATGCTACTTTTTAACAAAATCATGTTCTATGTGGGAATGGCTGCCAGTGTTATCGGTACTTTTGTCGGTATTCCACTTCTAATGTTAGGCTATCAAACAGTAGGTCTCTACCTTGTCACTATTCTCGTACCTTTTGGCTTCTTGATGTGGTTTGTGGGCTTTGTTGCCTTCACTTTCCTTCGCCCCGATTCACTGCGTAAAGCAGATGACCGCGCGCATGATGAAGCACAAAGATTTCAACAGCAAGTGCCTGATTAGTTTTGCACATCAGTAAAACACATTCAAAAAAACAGCCCCAGGAATAATCATTCCCCGGGGCTGTTTTATTTATATACGCAAGTAATTGAACCCTTTACGGTTTTATTTTGAGAGCTGCTTTCTTTGACGATAAGCTTCTGCCAGCGTAACGCCCGTTGCCACAGAAACATTCAAACTCTCAATCTCACCTTCCATCGGAATTTTTACGATAAAGTCACAGTTTTTCTCTGTCAAACGGCGAATACCAGAACCTTCAGAACCCATCACAATCGCAAGAGGTCCTCTGAAATCGGCTGTAAAAATCGTCCCCTCACCACCGCCGGCTAAACCTGATACCCAAATGCCGCGCTCTTTAATTTTTTCGAGCATACGAGAAAGATTCGTCACTTCAATAAAAGGTACTCGCTCTGAGCTGCCACTTGAAACCTTACGAACTATCGGCGTTAAGGAGCAAGCATTATCCTTAGGAACAATGACTGCATCTACGCCAAATGCTTCTGCGCTTCTCAAACACGCACCGACATTATGGGGATCTTGTACTTCGTCTAAAATCAACAAAAATGGGTGGTGTTCAATTTTATCGAGTAGCTGATAGAGAAACTCCTCACTCTCCGGCGCCTTCACTTCAATCTTCGCGATAACACCTTGATGTCTGCCATCTTGGACGAGCGCCTCAATTCTATCTGAGTCTAATCTTTGTGGCTTGATATTATGCTCACCCAAAAGCACATGAAGATCTTGCATACGCTTATCTTTTCGCGCAGGATCAATCACAACTTCAATTGCCTGATTCTCTTTAATCGCAGCTTCTACCGCATGAAATCCATAAATCCACTCTACAGCCATCTCTATTCATTCCTTCAACATACATGACCCGCAATTATCGCATGTTTTATCAGCGGATGCATCGCCTCACGATGAGTTTTAATACTTTTCCCGCTTATTTTAAAAGTGATCCTCTTCTCATCATATATTCTTATCATCACATCTCAAAAGAGCATCCTCAAAGCGTTTGAAATATCTGATAACAACTTAAGCTATGTCATACAATTAATATTAATATTAATTGTAAAATGAATTATAATACGTCTACATTCTCTCATTAACTCAAAGGGTAGTTTATATGGAACTCGATCCGATTATATTAGCTCGAATCCAATTCGCGATTAATATCAGTGTTCACATCTTATTTCCAAGTATCACGATTGCACTCGCCTGGATTCTTCTCTTCTTCAAGCTTCGCTTTCAAAAGACCAATAATCAATCTTGGTTAGATGCTTATAACTTCTGGGTAAAAGTATTTGCGCTCAGCTTTGCAATTGGTGTTGTAACTGGGGTAACGATGAGCTTTCAGTTCGGTACTAACTGGCCCGGATTCATGGAGCATGCGGGAAATATTGCCGGTCCTTTATTAGGCTATGAGGTATTGACAGCTTTCTTCTTAGAAGCAACATTCCTTGGCATTATGCTATTTGGACAGAAGCGGGTTTCTCCCTTTATTCATAACCTTGCCACATTCCTAGTTGCCTTTGGTACCACGCTTTCGGCTTTTTGGATTATCGCGCTTAACTCTTGGATGCAAACACCCGCAGGCTTCGAGATGATTGATGGTGTCGCACACGTTACAAGTTGGTGGGATGCGATCTTTAACCCTTCATTTACAACGCGCCTCATGCATATGCTTCTCGCCTCTGGATTAACAGCAGCCTTCTTAGTGGCAGGTATTTCGGCGTATAAGATTATGAAAGGTGATCCTTCACAATCAAGTCGAAAATCGCTCAATGTCGGCGTGATCGTTGCCGCCGTTTTAATCCCTATTCAAATATTCATAGGAGACGCATCCGGCTTATTAGTTGTCAAACACCAACCAGACAAACTCGCAGCGATCGAAGCGATTTGGGACACTGAAGGACCTGCGGCGTTCAACGTCATTGCATTTCCTAGTGAAAAAACACGTAGTAATGATTTCGCACTCCAAATCCCCCATTTAGGTAGTATAATCCTCACCCACTCATTAGATGGTGAAGTAAAAGGCTTAAATGAGTTCAAAGAGCATCCGCCGGTTGCAATCGTTTTCTGGAGCTTCAGAATCATGGTAGGAATCGGTCTTTTAATGCTCCTAACTTCATGGATCGGTGCAGTTCAGTTAATGCGCCGTAAAAAAGTGGGGCCCAAAATGCTTAAAGTATTCTTTGGTATGACATTCTCAGGCTGGGTTGCGGTCTTATTTGGTTGGTATACAACAGAAATCGGTCGTCAACCTTGGATCGTTTACAATCTCATTAAAACATCAGACGTTGTTGCTCCCCATGGTGCTTCCGTCATGATCTCTTCTTTAATTGTGTATTGTTTAATTTATGCATTTGTCATGATTAGCTACTTGAGTGTTTTATTCTATCTCACGAATAAAACGATTAAGAACAATATCGCTGCTGAAACACAAGGAGCACAATAATGGTTATGGACGCTGCTACAATTTTACCCGTGATTTTCGCAGGGCTTATGGGCGCTGCGGTCTTCTTCTACATTATATTTGATGGCTATGATCTTGGGGTTGGTCTGCTCTTCCCCTTTATGAAAGAGCGTGCTGATCGCGATATGATGGTTGCAACTGTCGACCCTTTTTGGGATGCCAACGAAACCTGGATAGTATTGGGTATTGGTGTCATCTTCATTGCGTTCCCGAAAGCTTATGGCGATATCCTCGTGGCCCTCTATATTCCCACGGTATTAATGCTCGCAGGATTAATCCTTCGCGGCGCGGCATTTGATTTTAGAAACACGGCGCCGAAACATCGTCAGCCGATGTGGGATGGGTTATTTTGCTTTGGTGCTTACTTAGCCACAATGTCACAAGGCGTGATGATCGGTTTGTATGTTACAGGCTTAAAACATACGCCTGCAAACTGGTTATTTGCACTCTGTATTGGCGTTGCGCTCTGCTTTGGTTATGCGCTTTTAGGTTCTGCATGGTTAATCTTTAAATCTGAGGGAAAGGTGCGTCTTTTCGCAGTAAAAGCAATTCGTCACTCAATCTTCCTTGCATTTCTTGCGATTGTTTTAGTATCAATGGCGATGCCTTACACGAGCCCTACGATCTACAACAAATGGTTTACAGTTCCTAATATTTTCTACCTTGCGCCGATTCCGCTCCTTTGCGTAATCTTTGCTTTGATTATCTTTAGAAGCCTAAAGTTCATTCAAACAGATACAACCTACAAACGCGATTGGGTTCCTTATCTCTTTGCGGTGCTCATTGTGCTCTGTACTTTCATCGGTTTCGGTTACAGCCTATTCCCGGAGATTATTATTGATAAACTCAATATCTGGGAAGCGAGTGCTGCCACCAACTCCCTTGAATTTGTGCTATGGGGCGTTGGTATCGTCTTACCTCTAATCTTAATCTACACATTCTATGTTCATCGCGTATTTAGCGGTAAAATCACCCATGATCCTCATGTCGGTTATTAGATTAAAAGTCGTTAAAAAGTTACAAAGCCTTAATGCTTAACACAAAAAGAGTAGCTCATAAAATGAGACTACTCTTTTTTCTTTTCCTGCTTTTTATCGCCACAAATCATACATACAAAGGGCTCATTCATCTGGCATTC
>CANRON010000079.1 GCA_947632245.1 uncultured Ignatzschineria sp.
AATATTTATAGAATATTACTGCGGGTCTGTTGTCAGAATGGCTGCGAAATAAGCAATTATTTTCAGATAGTTAAATGAGGATAACTCTGAAAAAAGCTCAAATGCTTATAAATACTACATATTTAGAGTTGACTCATATTTGAAGTACTGTATACTAATCATCTTAGTTAAGCGCCCATAGCTCAGCTGGATAGAGTACCTGGCTACGAACCAGGCGGTCGGAGGTTCGACTCCTTCTGGGCGCGCCATATTGATAACCCTAACGAGGAAACTTGTTAGGGTTTTTCATTGCTCTGAATTTTGTATTGTGTAGTATGGTACGGAAGATGCCTTGAAACTTCTGTATGTCGGTATATGAAAAAACCTGCCGGAGCAGGTTTTGATATCAGTGTGGCTTAGTGCATCATTTTTGAATGAGTTCATACTCGTAGCGAGGACGATCACCGACGCGATAGTATCTAAAATCTTGTTGGTAGCTATCTAGAAAACGTTGGCGCTCTGCCTCTGTATCAAACCATCTTTCTGCTTTAAAGTCAGGACCTAGAAGGTTATCTCTTAAGAAAGTTGAACCTTTAGGAAGTGTCATTTTAACGCCAAATTGTGCGCGCATAGTTCTCTCCGTAAAATATAAGTGGATCTTAAGAGGGTCTCTCTGGCAGATCAGATTCGTAAATAATTGTATTGAGTGTAGCAATTTAACCGCCGGTCATCGACATAATTCGCTGAATTTTTGTCGCATCCGTTCTAAACTCATGTTTCTGTGGCTTGAGATCTACTGCAGAGCGAATCGCAAGTCTTAATTCTTCATCTGTGCAGTTATCTCGTAGCATTTCGCGTAGCGGGTAAGCTTCTTCTTGCCCAAGGCACATATAGAGCGTGCCATCGACGGCTAAGCGCACGCGGTTGCAAGAATCACAAAAATGCTGACTCATAGGGGTGATTAAGCCAAAGGTGAATTTACCATCCGGAGAAGTATAGTAGCGTGCAGGGCCTTGACCGAGCGTTTTCGATGAGTCAATTAAGCCATATTTTTGGCGCAGTACTTCAAGGAGTTTAGTGAGATCTTCGCCTTGAGTGCTTTGTCCGGTAGACCCCATGGGCATTGCCTCGATGAGTCTTAGTATTAAGCCGTTATCCATGCAAAACTGAATGAGACCATCAATGTCCTGATCATTCACGCCAATCATTGGCACCATATTGATCTTGATTGTTTCAAAGCCTGCATCTTTCGCCGCAAATATACCGCGCTTGACTTTGTCAAAGCAATCATTGCCGGTGATTTGGTGTACGGTTCTTGGGTTGATTGAATCAAGGCTGATATTGAGGCGATTAAGACCTGCGGCTTTTAGTGCAACAGCATGCTTTTCGAGTTGTGTGGCATTCGTTGTCATTGAGATATCCTTAATGGTGGGTATCTCTTTCATACGGGCAATTAGTTCTGTGACATCTTTTCGCAGTAATGGCTCGCCGCCCGTAATACGGTAGTGATCTGTACCCATTGAGGAAAAGGCTTGCACAACACGAATAATTTCGTCAAAAGTGAGCCAGTTTTTATTCACCTCAAATCCTTTGAAGCCTTTAGGAATGCAGTAGGTACAACGTAAGTCGCATCTGTCTGTGACAGAAATGCGAACATAATCAATTTTTCGGCCAAACTGGTCAATTAGCATCGACATTCGGTAAGTCCTCTCGTTAAATGAATCTTAGAGCTTTAAATCTTGAATGCACTTTGCGATTATTTCTACTTTGCGCATTTGGGTAAACTCTTTGCGATATACAAGCGCAACCTTACGGGTCGGAACAGGTTCCGTAAATGGGATATAATGAAGTAAATCACTCAGGTGATCTTCTGTAAGTGCGTATTTAGGGAGCACTGAAATCTGATGGCCTGCTGCCACGACATTGCGGATTGTTTCTAATGAGTGGTGGTGCGAGCTCGTTGCATTAATCTCTTTACAGCGGTCAAGCACCTGATCTCTAAAGCAATGGCCGATATTCAGTAAAAGGGGGTCATACTCATGGATTTCATCAGGAGATATAATCGTTTTCTCATTCAATGGGTGATCTTTAGGCGTAACGACAAAGAAAGGCTCTTCATAAAGCTCAATCACTTCAAAAGTAGGATCGGCAATAGGAAGCGCTAAAATAGCCGCATCGATTTCCCCAGTTTTGAGCATCGGGAGAAGGTTGTCCGTCATGTTCTCAAAGAGGTTGAGTTGTAATTTAGGCGCTGAAGTCCTGAGTGGTGGAATCATGCGTGGAAGAAGATACGGTGCGATCGTGAAAATAATACCAAGATTAAAGCGGCCTTCGATTGAGTCGGATTCTTTGCTTAGAGAGAGCAATTCATCAACCAATTCAAAAATGCGGCGCGCCTTTGGTAGTGCTTTTTCACCCTCGGGTGTGAGTAAAACTTCGTTAGTGGTCCGTTCAAACAGAGAAACATCCATCGATGCCTCAAGGTTTTTGATGCCGATAGATAATGCGGGTTGAGAGATAAAGCATTTCTGCGCAGCGCGACCAAAATGTCGCTCTTCTGCTACGGCAATGAAGTATCGAAGTTCATTTAATTTCATGCGTTAACCCCATAAACAAACATTAATATAATATTGTGATAGTGAATGATTTACATACTAGCACATTTGCATTAATGTGATTTTAAATAAGTATTTTGAAAACATGGATTCTGACCCTGTTATTACTGATTAAACAATTATGTAAAGGATTACAAATTGCGCTATACAGTGAAAAATAGGGTACAATGGGGAAAATTTCTTTCTTTTAAATTTCCTATTAATTTTAGACGACATAAGTGAGCGATACACAATGAAACTAATCGATAAGTTTAGAGAAACGTCGGCACTCAATGGTGCAAACCAGAGTTATGTTGAGGATATGTTTGAATCATATCTTGAAGATCCTAGCTCTGTTTCTGCGGAATGGCAGTTGTACTTTGCTGATTTTAAAAATAGTAATGGTGGGGATGTTGCACAGGGACCTGTGAAAAGAGCATTTGAGCAGATGCGCCACCAGGCAGGTCGTGCTCAGCAATCAGGGGGGATGGATGAAGTTCACCTTGAGAAGCAAGTAGCAGTATTGAATTTAATTGGCGAATATCGCCGTAGAGGGCATCAAGTAGCGAACTTATGCCCTCTTCATTTGCGTGAAGAGATCAATATTCCTGAGTTAAATCCTGGCTATTTTGGTTTAACAGAAATGGATATGGGGACGGTATTTAGAACAGGTGGCTTAGCAGGTAAAGCTGAGATGACACTTCGTGATATTTTAGATACGGTGCGACGTACGTATGTTGGGCATATCGGTGTTGAGATTGAGCACATGTCTAACGATACAGAGCGCCAATGGCTCCGTACACGTCTTGAAGAAGTGAAAGACGATTATCGTTTCAGTAATGATGAACGCAAAGAGATTTTAAAAGAACTCGTATCCGCAGATGGCCTTGAGCGTTACTTACATACCCGTTATGTGGGTCAAAAACGTTTCTCACTTGAAGGTGGGGATGCTTTGATTCCGATGCTCCATGAAATGGTTGTCGGCGCTTCTGACTTTGGGGCAGAAGAAGTTGTGATTGGGATGGCACATCGTGGTAGATTGAACGTGCTTGTCAATATTTTAGGTAAAGCACCGGCTCAGCTTTTTGCTGAATTTGATGGTGTGCCAACATTCACGAAAGGATCAGGGGACGTGAAGTACCACATGGGCTTCTCATCGTCAGTGCAAGCTGCACCGAATAATCCTCCGATTCATTTAGCGCTTGCATTTAACCCATCTCACCTAGAGATCGTAAATCCTGTTGTTGAAGGATCTGTTCGTGCGCGTTTAGAGCGCCGCATTGCACCCGGTACGCCAACAGGACAATTGCCATTTAATACGGTTCTTCCAGTATTGATTCACGGTGATGCCGCTTTTGCAGGACAAGGCATTGTGCTGGAAACATTACAGATGTCACAAGTTCGCGGATACACAACGGGTGGAACGATTCATATTGTTGTCAATAACCGTGTTGGCTTTACAACATCGAATCCATTAGATGCAAGATCATCAGAGTATTGTACGGATGCAGCGAAAATCGTACAAGCGCCGGTACTTCACGTGAATGGTGATGATCCTGAGGCTGTGAAGCATGTTATGCAACTCGCACTCGGATATCGTAATACATTCCATAAAGACGTTGTGATTGATTTGGTTTGCTATCGTAAATTAGGTCATAACGAAGCGGATGAACCAAGTGCAACGCAGCCAATGATGTATAAAAAAGTGCGTAGCCATGCAACACCTGCGCGCGTTTATGCAGACAAGCTAATAAAAGATGGCGTTATTACTGAAGAAGATTTCAAGGCATATACGAAAGAGTATAAAGAGATGCTTGAAGATGGAACGTCTGTCGGTTTCCCAACGGTGGATTCGATCAATAGTTCATACATGCAAAAGTGGGAAAAAATCTCCAAAATGCATGATCGCTTTGATGAAGAAGGACCGGTTGTTCCTGAAACAGGCGTAGTGAAATCTAGAATTACAGAGCTCACGCGAATCATGGATCAATTGCCGGAAGGTTTAAAGCTTCATAATCGTGTTCAGCGTATTCATGAAAATCGCTTGAAAATGGGCGAGGGTGAGATCGAAATGGATTGGGGCTATGCGGAAGTTTTAGCATATGCCACACTTCTCGAAGAAGGTTATCCAATTCGTATTTCAGGACAAGATTCAGGCCGTGGTACATTCTTCCATCGCCATGCGGTTTATCATAATCAGGAAGATGGCAGTGCATATATCCCACTTCAACATTTAACGAAAGACCAAGCAAACTTCACAGTGATTGACTCCATTCTCTCTGAAGCGGGTGTGCTTGGGTTTGAGTATGGTTATGCCGCAACAGAGCCTAATACGCTTGTAATTTGGGAAGCGCAGTTTGGTGACTTCGTCAATGGTGCGCAAGTTGTGATTGATCAGTTTATTGCTGCGGGTGAAACAAAATGGCGTCGTTATAATGGCCTTGTGATGTTATTACCACATGGTTACGAAGGGCAAGGACCTGAGCATTCATCGGCAAGACCGGAGCGTTTCTTAGAACTTTGTGCAGAAAATAATATCAGTTTAGTCGTACCGACAACGCCGGCACAGGCATTTCATATGTTCCGCCGTCAAATGTTGCAAGATTACCGTAAACCGCTTGTAGTCATGACGCCGAAGAGCCTTCTTCGTCATAAACAAGCTGTGAATGTGCTTGATGATTTAGCGACAGGTACTTTTAAATCAGTATTGCCTGAAACAGATGTGCTCAATAATGCGAAAGTTGAGCGAGTAGTGATTTCCGTCGGCAAGATTTACTATGATATTAAAGATCGCCGTACCGCTGTTCAAGATGAGAAGACCGCGTTAATCCGTATTGAAGAAATTTACCCATTCCCAACAGCGGCATTAGTAGCTGAGCTTGCGAAATATCCAAATGCGGTAGAAGTAATCTTCTTGCAAGATGAGCCACGCAATCAAGGTTATGCAACATTTGTCAGACCGCATTTAGAAAATGTGATCAACGATACGCAAGTATTAACGTTTGTGACTAGACCTGAAGCAGCAGCGCCTGCTGTTGGTTACAGTCATATTCATGCAGCGCAAGAAAAAGCGCTTTTAGACGCGATTTTCCCACTTGCTGAGTAACCCGAAAAGGAAAGCACTCAAAGTATCTGTCAGCATGATACTTTGAGTGTAGATAAAGAATTTAAATGAGTCGTATTTTGACTCAATAATTGAATATTTTTAAACTTAACAGTATATAAACTCGTTAAAGATTATTTTACATAGGAGAAATTCCATGAGTATTGAGATTAAAGTTCCGGTATTACCTGAGTCGGTTGCAGATGCGTTACTTTCAGCATGGCACAAACAAGTCGGTGAATTCATCGAAGAGGGTGAGAATCTCGTAGACTTAGAGACAGATAAAGTAATGCTTGAAGTACCTGCGACAGTTAGCGGTGTATTGAAAGAGATCAAAGTACAGGAAGGCACAGACGTAACAGAAGGTACTGTGCTTGCAATTATTGAAGCCGGTGCAGCGCCAGCAGCAGATGCGCCAGTTGCAGATACAAAAGCAGAAGCAGCGCCAGCAGCATCAGCATCAGAAGATGATGAAGTAGGTATGTCTCCAACGGTGCGCCGCCTTGTTGAAGAAAATAAATTAGATATCTCTAAAATTCCAGCGACAGGTAAAAATGGTCGTCATTTGAAAGAAGATATTGAAAGCTTCCTTAAAAATGGGGGGGCAAAAGCAGCGCCGGCAGCAAAATCAGCACCTGTTGCAGCAGTACCAACAGGTGAGCGCATTGAAAAACGTGTACCGATGACGCGTTTACGTGCACGTATTGCAGAACGTTTATTGGAAGCAACAAATACAACGGCAATGCTTACAACGTTCAATGAGATCAACATGGAACCTGTGATGTCAATGCGTAAGAAGTACCAAGATCGTTTCACAAAAACGCATGGTGTTAAATTAGGCTTTATGTCTTTCTTCGTAAAAGCAGCGGTTGAAGCATTGAAGAAATACCCAGCAGTGAACGCATCAATTGATGGCAATGATATTATTTATCATGGTTACTTCGATATCGGTATTGCGGTATCTTCACCACGTGGTTTAGTCGTGCCGATTATTCGTAATGCGGACCAATTAAGCCTTGCGGACATTGAAAAGCAAATCATCGAGTATGCAACAAAAGCAAAAGAGGGTACGCTAACAATCGAAGAGATGACAGGCGGCACATTTACAATCACAAATGGTGGTGTATTTGGTTCTATGCTCTCAACGCCAATTATTAACCCACCACAAAGCGGTATCTTAGGTATGCATAATACTTATGAGCGTCCAATCGTAAAAGATGGTCAAATTGTAGCAGCCCCAATGATGTATGTTGCACACTCATATGACCATAGAATCATCGATGGCGCAGAAGCGGTTGGTTTCTTAGTATCAATTAAGAATGCACTTGAAGATCCAGCGAGTATGCTTTTAGATCTTTAATTTGATTCGATACAAAATAATTATATTTGATAAAAGGGATCCTTTATTGTTGTTATCGATGATAAAGGATCTTTTGTTAAGGAGAATAAATAATGGCTCAAAAAGAATTTGATGTAATTGTAATTGGTGGTGGTCCTGCTGGGTATGTCACAGCAATTCGTGCAGCGCAGCTCGGGCTTAAAACAGCATGTGTTGAGAAATGGATTGGCAAAACCGGGAAACCTGCATTAGGCGGAACGTGTTTAAACGTAGGGTGTATTCCTTCGAAAGCATTGCTGGAGTCTTCAGCGCTTTACGAAACAGCGAAAGAAGGTTCAGCGGCGCATGGTATTACTGTTGGTGATATCAAAATGGACCCTAAAGCGATGATCGAGCGTAAGGATAAGATTGTGGCAGAGCTCACATCTGGGATTGCGATGTTGTTCCAAGCGAACAAAGTAGAGTGGTTGCAAGGAGCAGGTAAGCTCTTAAAAGACAACGTGGTTGAAGTAACAGGCCATGATGGGAAAGCTGAGACTTACAAAGCAAAAGATGTCGTGCTTGCAACCGGTTCTGTTCCGATGGATATCCCCTCGGCTGTTGTGGATAATAAACGTATTATTGACTCAACCGGCGCGCTTGATTTAACAGAAGTGCCAAAGCGTTTAGGCGTGATTGGTGCCGGTGTTATTGGTCTTGAAATGGCGAGTGTTTGGTCGCGTTTAGGATCAGAAGTTGTGATCTTTGAAGCGATGGATAATTTCCTTGCTGCTGCTGACCAACAAATTGCAAAAGATGCTGCGAAACACTTCAAAAAACAAGGTTTAGATATTCGCCTTGGCGCTCGTGTGAACGAATCACAAGATACGGGCAAAGAAGTTGTTGTGAAATATAGCGATAAAGCCGGTGATCACGAAGAGAAGTTTGATTATCTTTTGGTAGCTGTTGGCCGCAAGGCATTTACAGAGGGTATCGTTGATGAATCTGTCGGTCTTGAGATGGATGGTCGTTTAGTTAAAGCAGATGATGATTGCAAAACGAATATTCCGAACGTCTGGGCAATTGGTGACTTAGTACGAGGCCCTATGCTTGCGCATAAAGGATCAGCTGAAGGGATTGCAGTCGCGCAGCGCATTGCAGGGCAATATGGTCGTGTAAATTATGATGCTGTGCCATGGGTCATCTATACACATCCTGAGATTGCTTGGGCGGGTAAAACGGAAGAAGAGTGTAAAGCGGAAGGAATTGAGATTGTCACTAGCTCATTCCCATTTGCAGCTTCAGGTCGTGCCAAAGCGATGGGTGCAACGGAAGGCTTAGTGAAGATGATTGCAAATGCCAAAACGGATAAGCTCCTTGGTGTTCATATCGTCGGCGCAAATGCTTCAGAATTGATCCACGAAGCGGTCATCGTGCTTGAATTTGGCGGTACTTCAGAAGATATCGCAAGCACAATGCATGCGCATCCAACACTTGCGGAAAGTGTAATGGAAGCCGCGCATGGTATTCATAAAAGTGCAATCCACATGATGAATCGTAAATAGTCATTATTCATACATGAGTAATCACAAGCGTTTTCTTCGGGAAGCGCTTTTTTATTGCCAGGAGATCATTAACAGAGGTAATAGCTTAG
>CANRON010000080.1 GCA_947632245.1 uncultured Ignatzschineria sp.
AATATTCTAAGCTTTAAATTTTCAATAAAGCTCCTGATGGGATTACCAAAGTGGTGTGTAGATAATTTCAGGGGGTTGCTGTTGGAATGAGAGGGGGCTTGTTAGTTAAGATTGAAATTCTTTCATAACCATTAAGAGTAGTTTTTGTGCCGCTGGTGGTAATTGACGACCAAGACGAGTAATGATGCGAGTTTCAATATTGTTAAAAAAGGGATGCTCAAGATCTTTCAGTAATAAATGCTCCTTGTCTTCGGGATAATACATAAATTCAGGTAAAATGGTCATTCCGCCACCAATAGCATAATGTTTCAACATATGCAGTTGCGCGCATTTTAAAGATGGTTGAAGGTATATATTTTCGATCTCTTCTACCTTTTTAATCATTTGTCTGATGCCTTGCGAAATATCGCTTAATGCGATGGGGTATTTATGTATTTTTTTTAAGGAAAACGGTTGTTCATCTTTGGCTAATGGGTGCGTTAAATGCAGAAATACTTTGAGAGCGTGTTGTTTTTTTAGATGAGTTCGAATATTAGGGCTGATTTCTGGGTTGAAAGCGACACCGATATGCGCTTCGCTGTCAGTTACTTTCCGTAAAACATGATTACTAGCACACACCGAAAGATCGATCTTAATATTAGGATGCATTGTAGAAAAGTCTGAGATCACTTTTGATAAATGAATAAGATAGCCTTCACCTGCTGCTATTGTCACTTTTCCTCTCTCAAGTCCTTGTAAAGCTGAAAGTGAAGCGACGAGATCTTGTGCCTGTTCTTGGGTTTGTTCGAAATATTTTAATATCATCAGACCAGCCTCCGTTGGCACAGCACCTCTTAAGTTTTTTTCCAGAAGAATAGTTTTTAACTCGCCTTCTAACAAGGTGATTTGACGACTGATTGAAGAGGGTGCGACATTAAGAATATCTGCGGCATTGCGAATACCTCCATATTTTACAGCTTGATAAAAATAGTAGATTCGATGTTGTTTAATCATGGTTCCGCCTTGTTGTTGCGTTTAAGGCAACAAAATTATGAATCAGGTTTATTGTTGCATATTTTTATTTATCTATACTGAGATTATTCACTCATGATTTATTAAGGAGGATATGAGATGGCGTTACAAGAAAACAATAACAAAGACATAGTTGGTGTGATTGGACTTGGTAATATGGGTGCAGGTATGGCGAGCACCTTATTAAGAAAAGGCTATTATGTAAATGGTTTCGATATCAGTAGTAGCGCTCGAGATAAAGCTGCCGAAGCAGGCATAACCATTTTATCCTTGAACGCACTATTGGCAAGTTCAGATATTGTGATTTTATCGTTACCAAAGGCGGAACATGTTGCAGCGTTAAGTCAAAATATTTATGAAAGCGGTCACAAAGGATTAATAGTGATTGATACTACAACATCTACCGCAGAAACTAGCCGTGAAATTCATGAAAAACTAGCTGAGAAAGAAATTATATTTGTGGATGCACCGGTATCAGGTGGACCTAAAGGCGCTCAAATGGGAACGATGACGATGGTCGTAGGCGCTGAGCCGGTAATATTTAAGGCAATTGAGCCTTTTTTACAAACTATTAGTAGTATTCAGGTAAATGTTGGGTCCTGTGGTGCCGGCAATATTGTCAAAATTTGCAACAACTTGTTGATAGCTTCACATCTCATTACAACTGCCGAAGCGATTAAGTTGGCAAGCAGTGCCGGAGTTACGCCTGAAAATTTACTGCTTGGTATTAATAAAGGTTCAGGAAGGAGCGCAGCTAGTGAAGTGAATTTTCCATTATGGATTTTAAATAATAGCTATAACTCAGGATTTACGATGGGGCTAATGCGAAAGGATGTTGACCTTGCAAATATTTTAATGCGTGCTGAAGCACTTGATTTACCGTTAAGTAGACAAGTGATGACGCTATGGCAAAGCAGTCGAGAATTATTAGCAGACAATGTAGATTTTAATGAGATTGTGAAGCAGACAGATGCCATCTTATTTGGAGGAGAATAAAAATGACACAAGAAATATTTGAAATATTACAGCATTACATTCCGGAGGCTGAAAAGGTTGGTAGCTATATTGGGGGCGAATGGTTGCTCGGGAATGGTGAAAAGATCTGCGTTTATAAAGCGCACGATAATACACAGCTTTATAGTTATGCCGACGCAGATCCTTTGATTTCATCTTTATTAAATGAAGTAACTATAAAGGGGCAGGAGCAATGGATGAGATTAACGGCTGCGGAGCGTGGGCGATTAATGTTTAAAGCGGGTTATCTAATTAGAGAACAAGCTGAAAAGCTTGCTGAACTTGAGTGTTTATCTGCCAATAAGCCTATTCGTGATGCTCGTGGAGAAGTGATGCGCGTTGCTGAAATGTTTGAATATTATGCTGGCTGGACCGATAAATTGCATGGGGATGTTATTCCTGTCCCAACAACACACCTTAATTATGTTGTTTATGAGCCTTTAGGGACGGTATTACAGATTACGCCCTGGAACGCCCCTATTTTCACAGCAGGATGGCAGATTGCGCCGGCAATTGCTGCAGGAAATGCTGTGATATTGAAACCATCTGAGCTGACACCCTTAACGTCATTAGTACTTGCGAAAATTATTGAGCGAGCGGGAATTCCTAAAGGCTTAGTCAATGTTGTAGCAGGATATGGACATACCATTGGGCAGATTTTAATCTCTGCATGTAATATTCAGAAAGTGGTATTTGTGGGTTCTCCCGATACTGGTGAGAAGATCGCTGTTGCCGCGGCAAAAAAGGGAATCCCTTCGGTGCTGGAGTTGGGGGGGAAATCTGCAAATATTATCTTTGCGGATGCAGATTATGAAAAAGCATTGAGAGGTGCACAAAATGCGATTTTTGGTAGTGCCGGGCAAAGTTGTGTTTCAGGCTCTCGTTTGTTAATTGAGAAATCGATTTTTACACAATTTATTGATGATCTAGCACAAGTGACGAATCAATTTACAGTGGGTGATCCGATCGACGAAACAACACAAATTGGGCCTATACATAATGCAAAGCAATATATGCATGTTTGTAAGATGATAGAAATAGGGTTAAAAGAGGGGGCTGTCATACCAAGCGGCAATGTTGAATCGATTCCTGTGGGCAAAGGCTATTATGTGAAGCCTACGATCTTGATAGGTAATAATGAGATGGTATGCGCACAAGAGGAGATTTTTGGGCCGGTTGTTGTCGCGATTCCTTTTGAGAGTGAGGATGAAGCAATTAGGATCGCTAATGATAGCCAGTTTGGATTAGCGGGGGCCGTTTGGTGTAGGGATGTATCAAAGGGGCATCGGGTTGCCTCTAAGGTAAAAGCAGGCACATTTTGGATCAATGGTTATAAAACAATTCATGTAAGCTCACCATTTGGGGGCTATGGCAAAAGCGGCTATGGTAGATCTTCCGGATTAGAGGCATTAAGGGCATATAGTCAAGTGAAAAGTATTTGGGTTGAGTGCGCGCAAGATCCTCTTGTTAATTTTGGTTATGGCTCACAAGAGCAATGATTGCAAATATATTCAAAAGATCGGTGAAATGTAGAAGGAGCGAAATGAGTTGCTCCTTTTCTGAAAAAAAGCTACAACTGAAAATAGATTGTGAGCTTTATCGTTACCATCATAAATTATACTTAAGAATCAGCTATTAGAAATAATTCAAAAAGCACATGATGCCATTAAGGAAATGGTAATAGCTACTTATGGATATACTTCAAAGATTTCTGAAGAAAATAGAAGTAAAAATAAATATAAAACAAACATAAATATAAAAAAATTAAATATGGAGGGTTAGGAAATGAGTAAGCATGAAAGTTATTCATTATTGTTGGATTGGCGTTTACACTTAGTGGTCATTATTGTCACCGTAATATCTGAGTTTATTGGGATCTTGAAGTTTGATATCGGTATTGGAATTGTCATATTATTGCCGCTATTATATGCCTTTCTATTTTCTGTTTTTTTTAATGGAAATATTATACCTAAAGCGACGGGAATTATTGGGCCGGGCGCGCAGACAGCTAGTCATTGGGTTTTAATCTGTGTCATGCCATTTATTGCAAAATTTTCAGTAGGAATAGGGCCTAAGATTAATGACATTATTGCAGCAGGTCCGGCTTTAATTTTGCAAGAGTTAGGAAATGTTGCAACGGTACTCATTGCAATGCCAGTCGCGGTACTATTATTTAGAATGGGGCGCGAATCGGTAGGGGCAACTCATTCTATCGCAAGAGAGCCTAATATTGCTTTAGTCGCGGATCGCTTTGGAATCAAAAGTCCTGAAGGTATCGGGGTAATGGGTGTCTATGTGATGGGGACATTGTTTGGTGCAATATATTTCTCAATCTTAGCCGGATTTATGGCTTCTTGGGATTATTTTGACATTCGTGCATTAGCGATGGCATGTGGTGTTGGTAGTGGTAGTATGATGGGGGCTTGCTCAGCATCGCTTGCTGAGATTGTCCCGAGTCGCTCGGAAGATATTATTGCTTTTGCAGCAACATCAAACTTATTAACGTATGGTACAGGTCTATTTGTGAGTGTTTTTGTTGCCTTACCTTTAGCCGAGTTTTGTTATAAATGGCTCATTAAAATTAGAAAACCAATTGAGATTAATCCAGTACTAGAAAAGCAGTTAGAAGACGAAATAGATTCTGGGATAATTATCGAAGATAATGAGGATGTTAAATTATCCCTCATGCAGATGATTATCGCACTTGCTGTTATGTCTGTAATTTTATTAATATCCAATTGGGCTGGTACAGGAATTAATCCTATCGCAGCTTTACCTGGAATGCTCATCATTTATGCCTTTAGCGTGAGTGGAGTATTGTTAGGCAAGGTAATACCTATCAAAGTTCCGGCGATTGCATGGATCTCAGTTGTGGCAATTTTCTTCGGACTTCCTTTTATGCCCGTTGCAGATTATATATTAGCCGCAACCGATAAATTAGGATTATTACCTTTAATTACACCAGCACTTGCATATGCGGGTATTGCCATTTCCAAGCGAGAGGTCGTACTCTTTAAGAAATCAGGTTTTAAAATTGCGATTATCGCACTTTTAACTTTTACAGGAACATTCTTGGGTTCGGTGATGATAGCAGATCTTCTTTTGTAAGTAATTTGGGAGGATATTAGTAACGTATTTTCGATTGCTTTTTTGTGATCCGCTCGAACGGTCTTTATAGGAGTTGATATTATCGTTTTAGGACTAAAGAAGGCTTCAATATTTATCTAATCTAATTAAGAGCTGTTTTTATAATGATTGAAACAAAGCTAATCAGTTTACATCCGATTTTAAATTGAGCGAAAATATCTCTAGAGCATATTAAGAGTATTTGATAAGAAAGACCATAAGAAAAGGCACTTCAGTTTAGAAGTGCCTTTTGTATCTGAATTTAGATATGTTTTATCAGTATCTATTGATTAGAAAGGTGCATCAATATCGACAACATCAATAAGTTTGATATTCACGAATTCTTTCAAACCAAGGTCAATTAACTCACGGCCGTAGCCAGAGCGGCGAACGCCTCCAAATGGAAGATCCGCTTTTACCATTGTTGGGTGGTTTACAAACACCATTCCTGTTGAAATTTTACCGGCAACGCGGCGACCACGTTCATTATCTGAGGTAAATACTGAGCCACCTAGGCCAAATGGTGAGTCATTGGCAATATTGATCGCATCAGCCTCATCTTCTGCTTTGATGATCATTGATACAGGACCAAAGAACTCTTGATAGTAAGCAGGGTTATCAGGCGTCACATTTGTTAAGATTGTTGGTTGTACAAAGTTACCTTGTATAGGCACTTTTGGACCGACTTCCGTTGCAGTAGCACCATGTTTTACAGCTTCTTCGATCTGTTTTAAAAGATTTTCTTTCGCACGTGCTGAAGAGAGCGGCGCAAGTTGTGTTTCAGAATCCATTGGGTCACCAGCTTTAAGCGCCGCAACACCCGCTGTATATTTCTCTAAGTATTCATCATAGATTTTTGCATCCAAGATCATACGTTTTGAGGATACACATACTTGACCTGCATTCCAGTGGCGACCAAAAACACCCCAAGCCGCTGTTTTATCAATGTCTGCATCATCAAGCACAACAAACGCATCTGCGCCGCCGAGCTCCATGATTGCTTTTTTAAGATGTTTACCTGCTGTTGCTGCTACGATCGAACCTGCAAATTCAGAACCAGTTAAGGCCACACCGCAAACGCGCGAGTCAGCAAGTACTAACTCAACATCTTCATGTTCGATAAATTGGTTGATGAAAACACCTTCAGGGAGACCCGCATCTTTCATGAGTTGTTCAAATGCAAGCGCACATTGTGGGAGGTTTGATGCATGTTTAAGGATGAGCGTATTACCTGCTGATAGCTGTGGTGCAAGAATACGTGCAACTTGATAGAACGGGAAATTCCATGGCTCAATTGCAAGCAAAACACCTAATGGCTCATATACAAGCTCAGCCTCGCCCTCAGCAGGGTCCATGACAGGAAGCTTGCGTGGCTGAAGTTGTGCTTCTGCGTTTCTGACATAGTATTCGAGAATCTGTGCTGATAATTCTACTTCGCCTTTTGCTTCTGCAAAAGTTTTACCCATTTCGAGCGTAATTAAACCTGCAAACTCATCCACTTTTTGGCGAAGAATGTCGGCAGCCTTTTGAAGAAATGAAACGCGATCAGAAACAGGAAGCGCTTTCCAACTTTGGAAAGCAATATCTGCTTTCTCAATAGCTGCTACAATTTCTTCACGTGTTGCACTTGGAAATGTTTTCACAAGTTCGTTGGTATACGGATTAACAGTTGCAAATGTCATGATATGCTCCTAAATTTAAATTGAAATCACATTATAACGCGACTCATTCTTTTTAGTACATCTTGACAAAGCATTACTTTACAAAAACCTTAAGTGTTATTTTGTCTCCCTTCCTATAAGCAGCTGAATCTTTGAGAATATTTCTCATTCAATTTATCTTTATTATCAATGTGCAAATAATGACCAGTCAACATTTAAAGGAAAAAGGGATCTCTTTTTAAGAAGATATTGCCTTATTTTAGAGGGGAGATTGCGAAATTTAACATTTAATCGTTGAACTCAGTGGGTGTGCATTCTAAAATGAGGTCCCTATTTGAATATAAAAAATGGAATAAGACGTAATATGATGATTCTGACCCTCTATCGAGTTTTGTGGTGGTTACTATTACCCGGGATTGTCGCGATACGTTTATTGAAGGATTGGCGTTCGCCGCTCGGTATTCAAAATTTTGGAACGCGATTTGGTTTTCAAAAGATAGCACAAGCGGACTTACTCATCCATGCCGTATCACTCGGCGAAGTACGTGCAGTGACGCCGCTTATAAAGCGACTATTACAGGATTATCCGCATATACGTTTACTTTTGACCTGCACAACGCTCACAGGAAGCGATCAAATACAACGCACTTTTAAGAAAGAACTGATGACGGGGCAGGTGGGACATACATATTTGCCTCTTGATTTTGGTCCCTCGATAGCCGCTTTTCTTAAAAAATGCTCGCCGAAAGCCATCTTAATCATGGAAACAGAGATTTGGCCCAATTTAATTTATCAGGCGAAGCGAAAAGCGATTCCCTTATATATTATTAGTGCATGTCTCTCAGATCGTTCATATCGCCGTTATCAGAAGATTCCCCGCACGATTCATTACTTGTTGAGTGATGTTGAAGTATTAGCGCAGACGAATGAAGATGTACTCCGTTTTGAAGTGTTAGGTGCACGATCTGCTATTCGAATGGGGAATATTAAATATGATTTAGTGGTACCGGAGATTGTCTTTGAAAGATTGGAGATATTAAATAGAAAGCGTTCATCTCAGGCGCTTTATTGGATCTGTGCCAGCACACATGAAGATGAAGAGGAGGTTATGATCGAAACCTTCATCAAAGCGCGTAAAAAAATGCAGGGATTAAAGATGATCTTAGCACCAAGACATCCTGAGCGATTTCAGGAGGTCAAATCACTCTTAGATGAATATGTCGATGCACATGACTTCGCATTGTCAGTACGGAGTGAGGGTGAACTGACAGATCTAGATCCACAAGCAGATATTTGGTTGGTGGACACATTGGGAGAATTGCTGCTCTTTTATGCTTTTGCAGATATTGCAACTGTAGGCGGCAGTTTTGTGCCGATTGGTGGTCATAATATTCTCGAGCCCGCTTATTTTTCCAAGCCTATTATTGTCGGACCGCATATGGAAGAGAATCGCGAAATATTGTTACAGTTTTTAGAGAGTAGTGCGATTATTCAAACGACTGAAGAACAATTGGCAGAAGCAGTCGTGAAGTTTGCACAAGATGATTCCTTGCGCGCAAGTTATGGTCAAGCCGCGAGAAAAACAATGGCAGAGAATCAGGGCGCTGTGGATATTGTGATGAATATTTTATCGCCGATTATCTCAAAATCTGGGAAGTAGAGATAACAAGCGATCAAGAAAGATAGCGAAAGTTATTATTTTGAGCTATATCATAATGCTTGCGCATGAAGATCTGCGCTATTTTGATGCCTTAGAAGTATATGGGTCTATGCGGATAGAAAATGCTCA
>CANRON010000081.1 GCA_947632245.1 uncultured Ignatzschineria sp.
GTTGACAGAATGAAAATACAAAGATGTTATATCGTATGGATTACGATAAATTGACGTAAATTGGTGTATAGTGCTACTTTATTTTGAACAGGTTTGAGTGCTCTATGTCTTTTAATACCCTTGGTTTGCGTGATGAATTATTAACAGCGATTAGTGAAGCTGGATATACAGAACCAACACCGATTCAACAACAAGCGATCCCTGTCGTATTGCAAGGCCGTGATTTAATGGCATGTGCACAAACAGGGACCGGAAAAACAGCTGGATTTACACTGCCGATTTTGCAGTTGTTGAGTCAAAAAAAGATAGAGAAGGGCGCCGGTCGCCGTCCTGTCAGAGCGCTTATTCTCTCTCCAACGCGGGAATTGGCTGCGCAAATACATGAGAATTTGGTTGCTTATAGCCAATATTTAAATCTTCGTTCACTCGTTGTCTTTGGTGGCGTGAGTATTAATCCACAGATGATGAAGCTTCGTGGGGGCGTGGATATTTTAGTAGCAACGCCAGGAAGATTACTCGACTTAGAACAGCAAAATGCCGTTGATCTATCGAAAGTAGAGTTTTTGGTGTTAGATGAAGCGGATCGCATGCTAGATATGGGATTCATTCACGATATCCGTAAAGTCTTGGCAAAAATGCCGGCAAAACGTCAGAACTTACTGTTCTCAGCGACATTCTCGAAAGAGATTACCGCACTGGCGACAAAGTTACTTGATAATCCTGCAAGCGTTGAGATCGAACGTCATAAAACATCATCAGCGCAAGTCACTCAAGCCTTATACTTTGTGGATAAAGTGCGTAAGCGTGAATTATTATCTCATTTAATTGAGAGTGAAAATTGGGAGCAAGTTTTAGTTTTTTGCCGGACTAAACATGGCTCAAACCGTTTAACAGAATATTTGAATGAAAAAGGGATTGTTGCTTCAGCAATTCACGGTAATAAGAGCCAAGGCGCAAGAACGAGAGCATTAGCCGACTTTAAAGCCGGTGATGTGCGTGTGTTAGTGGCAACGGATATTGCGGCGCGTGGTATTGATATCGAAGAATTACCATTTGTAGTGAACTTTGATTTGCCCAGTGTGCCTGCAGATTACGTCCATAGAATTGGCCGGACAGGTCGAGCGGAATCAACAGGTAAAGCAGTATCGCTTGTCTGTGTTGATGAGCATAAATTGCTACAAGATATTGAGCACCTATTAAAAGCAAAAATCCCAAGAATTGAGATGGCTGAATTTAAACCCGACCCTTCGATTAAGGCAGAGCCGATTGAAAATGGTCGCAATAGCCGTGGTGGTCAGAGGAAATCATCTGGGCGTGGCCGCGGTAGCTCAAATGGCAATAGTGCAAATGCTAAGCCAAAGAGCGATAAGCCAAGAACAAATGCAAACCCAAGAAGCGCAGATCGAAGCAAAAGCAAAGAGGGTGCGACTACAGATAAGCCGCAACGTCGCCGCAGTAGAAGCTCGCGTGATCGTGGGTAATTAGCCACAGATTAGATGGAATAAAAGATATTCAATCCAGAAAGCCTATCATGAAAATGATGGGCTTTCTTATGCCTGATTGTTTGATGAATATTGCGGAGAACAGTTTTTTATTTTTTTTAGCGCAATCAGATTACTCAGATTATTTTTTTACAATGAGGAAAAGTCCGCCGGCGATGACTAATGCTGCGCCGAACCAACCCCAAAGCCCGAGTGCTTCATTCCAAAAGAAGTGGGATAAAATTGCACCAAATACGGCGTTCAGATAGTAGAAAGGTGCAAGAATAGATGCATCCGCCATCTGGTTCGCTTTCGTAACCCAGACTTGCCCTAGAGAGCCAAAAATCCCCATTAAAAGTACAATTCCCCAAACACCCATGTGGGAGGGGAGTGTAAATTCCGTAAATGCTGCCATCCCGAAAGAGAAGACGATGCCTGTTAATGAGAAGTAGAAAACAATTTCTGATCCTCCCGCGACTTTACTGACTCTACGAATTGCAACCATTGCCATTGCCACAAATATACCGGCAACGATGGGGAGAAATGAGAGCATAGAGAAATGTGGCTTATCCATGCCTGAGAGCATCCATACACCGATAAATGCGAGGATGAAGCTCGGTAAGAGTACCCAACTTAAGCGTTCTTTTAACCAGATTGCGGCAAGGATCGGCACGAATAAGGGCGTCAAAGATCGTAAGATTGTCGCATCAGACAGTGGCAGTACCTTTAAAGAGATAAATATTAATACCATACCAATTTGGCCTGAGAGTGAGCGAGCGGCATGGAGGGGTAATCTTGAGAAGGAGCTTTTGATCTGGCCTGATAAATAGAATGCAGGAAAAACCCATATTAAAGTGACCAAGTTTCTAAAAAAGATAATGGAGGCTGTTGAAATATCCTCACTGAGCCACTTTATAGAACTATCCATTAAGGCAAAGGCAAGCTGAGAAAGTATGACAAATGTAATGCCTAGCATTAGGTTTTGGCGCATTGAAACCTCAGAAATTGCGTAGAAGTGGTGAATAGAGATATCAAGATTGATAATTACTGCTGTATCGAGAGCCTCTTATCATACTAGAGCTCGATTTAACATGTAAGGGTATCTACGTTTTAAAGTATGGACGTTTTGGTATTTTTTACGGTCAATTTTTACAGTTTATTGAGACTCGAGACCGGTTTTAATTGGATAGTTTCTGTATATTAATAGCGCATTCATGAGGTGTGTTGTATGCAATACATTAGTCTTTTTTATATAGATATTTCATTTATAATCAGATGGTTATATTTTGTGTAGGTAGCTCAGATATCAATTTTTTCTAAAGTAGGGGGTGTTTTTTTTGCTAGACATCTGCTTTTTAGAGTGATTATATGGGGGAATCATTTTGAAATGATAGACAGGAGGGTTTCCAAATCAGTCGATAGTTTGGAAACTATTAACAAGAACAATAATTGGTATCGCATTATTTCATGTGTACAAGCTTCTTTGTAAAGAGATCTGCATTATCTCTGAAGGCCTTGTTACGTCTGCGATATCGGAAGGGTTAATTGGAAATGGTTGTCACAAATATCGATACAAAAAAACAGGTTCAGAACGAAGAAGAGAGTGCCGTAAAAGGCGCACTGGTTACAAAAAAACTGACCCTTATGGAAGGGGTTGCGATGATTGTAGGGACCAATATTGGTGCCGGCGTATTAGCAATTCCTTATGCCTCTCGTAATGCAGGTTTCTTCCCCCTTTTCTTATGGCTGATTGTCATTGGGATTTTAACCACGATTACGATGCTCTATGTTGCAGAAACAACATTAAGAACTAAATCTCATCATCAATTAAGTGGCCTTGCTGCGCGTTATGTCGGCAAGATCGGAGCTTGGTTGATATTTATCTCTGTGTGTGCGAACAGTACCGGTGCCTTGATTGCTTATATGGCGGGAAGTGGGCGATTGATTAATGAGTTGTTCGGCATTCCGAACCAGATCGGAAGCGTTCTCTTTGCAATTCCAGCGGTGGGTATTTTATATATCGGCCTAAAAGCAATTGGCAAGGGGGAGAAGTTTATTAGTATGGCGATGGTTGCACTGATAGTTATTCTCTCAATCTCAACATTTACCAATGAAAATACCGATGTTGCATTCTTGTTAGAAGCGCATTGGTCATATATGATTCCGATCATCTATCTTGTGGTCTTTAGTTATTCCGCACAATATATTGTGCCGGAGATCGCACGCGGTTTAGCGCACACGCCAAAGTTATTGCCAAAAGCGATTATCATTGGCATGATCTGCACCTTTATCCTTTTATCCACAGTCGCATTTTCAGTCATCTCTTTGGCAGGTATTGAAAATGTCGATGAGATTGCCACGATTACTTGGGGACGATTCCTGGGGCATTGGGCGGCGATTGTTGCGAACCTTTTTGCATTGTGCGCAATGTTGACATCATACTGGGGATTAGGCGGCAGTTATTTCACGAATATTTTCGATAAATTTAATTTAGGTTCAGAAACCAATATTGCGAGAAGAACAATTGTGCTAGCGATTGTCGCAATTCCGCCCTTTATATTAGCATATCGTGAACTTGTCTCTTTTGGCCGTGCGCTTGAATTTGCTGGTGCTGTGGGGGGTGTTATCCTAGCCATTGTGCCGCTCATTATGCTTCGCAATGCTCGTAAGTTTGGCGATATCGTGCCAGAGTGGCAATGTAATAAATTGATAACATCGATACCGATTAAGACGATAATTGTGCTTTTATATACCTTTACGGCATTTTATGCGATTACAGAAGTACTCTATAATACAGATCTCTTAACTGCTGAGATGGACGCCTTTTTAATCCAGATGAATATGTTTGTGCCGAAATAGGCGCAATGCGCATAATAAGTAATATTCGACATTTAAAATCTCGCTCCGGCGGGATTTTTTTATGGTCTATTTTTACGGTTAAAATTGATGGCAATAAGAAGTAATAAATCACATCACACTTTGTTGTAAAGCAATTGTTATGATCATTAGCTATGGTATTCTATAGCAATGTTTATGAAGGGATTCGATTGAATATGCGTGATTTATCTCGGTCAATTTCACTGATGCTCATACTTATGATGGGTGGGATGTTTTTGATATCGAACTTGGCAGAGGCTAAGGGCGGAGATTTCTTAGTGCCTGTTGAAGTTGTCGGAGTAGATGTTGTAGAAACGAAAGCCGTCATAGTACATCATGAAACAGCTCGTAAAAGTGATCGGCTATGTGGTGATATTTGCGGCGTAATGACGCCCGAAAGCTGCGTAAAGCACTGTGAGCTATCTCATGCTGTTTCGATTTGTTTATCGACTTTATCGAATGTAGTGGTGCTGGCGAGGAATCTGTTTTTTTACAGGGATATAACGCCCGACCAGCCACAACTTGTTGAATTAAAACCTCCGCAATTTCATCTCGTTTAATACACCAATATGAATACGTATCGTATTACAGCTTTATAAATAATGAGATTAAATGAGTAATTGAGGCCGAGAGGCAAAGGTTGAGAATGAAAAAGCGCACGATTTTAGGTTTGATGACAGCAGGATTCATGGCACTTTCAATGAGCAGTACTACATGGGCAGATACGCAAGTAGATAATAGTGATCTCCCAGAAATGACACTGTATAAAGATCCCTATTGTGGCTGTTGTACTGCACATGCGGCTTACCTTGAAACGCAAGGTGTAAAGGTGAATCTTGTAGATGTTGCCGATATCCGCCAAGTGAAAATGGATTATGGCACTTATAAAGGGGCTAGTTGCCATACAATTGTCATGGGCAATTATGTGATTGAAGGGCATGTGCCGATTGCGTCGATCCGTAAGCTTTGGGATGAACAGCCAGACATTAAAGGAATTGCACTTCCGGGAATGCCGCTCAATTCACCCGGAATGGGTCCTGAGAAGAAGGGATCACTTCAGATTATGCAAGTTGAGCATAATGCGGATGTCAATAAAGTCTTCAACATTGAATAGTCTATAATTCTTTCGTTGATTAGTATGTTTAAAGTACTCACATTCTGGTTGAATATGAGTGCTTTTATATGCTTTATATATCCATATCTATGTAAAGGCTATATAGGATCTTGCGCTGATAGTAAGGATTACTTTGAAAGTTGATCAAGCCACATTCCAAGACCTGATTCGAGCTCTTCTCTAATCTTTGCGGGCAGTAACTGATTTAGGGACTTTTCTAATGCCACACGTTGATAGATCAATTTATCAATTAAAGTTAAACCTTCATCACTCAAGATGACTAATAGACTTCGAGCATCTTCGGGATTGGGGCTACGCTGAATTAAACCTTTCTTTTGTAGCTGTTGAAGGCGATTCGTCATCGTCCCCGAGGTGATCATCAGTGTTGAGAAGATCATTGTGGGGGAGAGTTGATAAGGCGAGCCGCCACGTCTTAATGCCGATAACACATCAAACTCCCCACGATTAATGCCGTAAGATTCATAAAGCGTTTCTAGTTTTTGGGAAATCAGCGTAGTGCAATTGACGAGCTGTGCGATTAGTTTCATCTCTTGACTTTCTAAATCAGGCTTCTGTATTAACCATTGTTGAATAACAGCATCAATGTGATGATTGTTTTTATGCATTTGTCTTGATCTCAAGATAGAATGGATTTAAGATAATTTATCTTAACATCAAGATAAATTGAAAGGTAGGTTATATGCCGCTTATTGTCATTATATTTTTAACAGCGCTCACCCCGATGATATGGGGATCTACTTATATTGTGACAACGGAGCTATTACCGAGTGGTTATCCTTTCTTTGCTGCACTGCTTCGGGTGCTTCCCGCCGGCATTATATTGATCTTATTAACAAGGCAGCTGCCTAAAAAGTGGGATTGGCTAAAAATCATGGTGCTTGGCGGGTTGAATATCGGTATTTTTCAGATTATGTTATTCATCGCGGCGTATCGGTTACCAGGAGGACTAGCGGCAATACTGGGGGCGATTCAACCGATTATTGTTTTGGTACTGATGGCATCAATAGCCAGAATGTCGATCCCGAAAGCGGCGTGGTTTGCAGCCGTTTTAGGGTTGTTGGGGATGGTTGTGATGCTTTATAACCCTTCAATGAATATCGATATTATAGGGGTTGTTGCGGCATTGTTGGGTGCGCTTTCAATGGCATTTGGTACATTCTTGAGCCGTTACTGGCGCGTTGATCTTCCTTTAGCATCTTTTACAGGATGGCAGTTATTCTTTGGCGGATTATTGATAGTGCCATTATTTATAACTATGGAAGATTGGCCCCTCATGACGCTCACAAATGTTTTAGGATATAGCTATCTCTGTTTGTTTGGTGCATTAATTGCCTATCTATTATGGTTTCAAGGCATACAGAGATTGTCGCCAGCCGTTGTTTCAAGTATTGGGCTTTTGAGCCCTGTAACAGCATTTTTCTTAGGGTGGTTATTCCTTGGTCAATCATTAACGCTTATTTCAATGATTGGATTTGTGATGATCTTGGGGTCTATTTTTATGATTCAGCGAAACTTGAGATAGAGACGTTTATGGCCTCAACTCGTGCGAGTAATTTTAGCTTAGAAGGTTAAAAGCCCGAGTCATTTGCTAACTCGGGCTTTTATGGTCATTTTTAATATTTGTGTTTTTATACAACTGCTAAAATGTGAATGTGAACGGTAACTTGGAATTGTGTCTTATGCGGTAGTTTTACTTTTGTGACGCAGCTTAGAAGCTGTGGCGACAACAGGCAACACCGCAAAGCCGACAATGATACCTACAATGAAGCTCGCAATAGTCGGCATTAATGCTTGAATAAAGCCGATGGAAACCATGTTAGTAAGGCTTGCTTGTAATGAGATAAGGTAGGGTATTTCAGCGATCACAATACCGCCGCCTACTAAGAACATCGCAACTGTGCCGATAAAGCCAAGGGCTTTCATAAGGTAAGGCGCAGTATTCACAAGACCTCTGCCGATAGTATTTAGTATTGATTTTTTATCGGGTGACTTACGGATCAGATAAAAGCCAAGATCATCCAACTTTACGATGCCGGCAACAATACCATATACCCCGACGGTGATGATAATCGCAAGGGTTATGAGCGTTGCTATTTGAATAGGAAGAGAAGAGGCTGCCATAACGCTGAGGGCAATGACCATGATTTCAGCAGAAAGAATAAAATCGGTACGAATGGCGCCGCGGATCTTTGTTCTTTCAACGGCGCGGAGCTCCTCTTCGGTATATACTTTCTCTTCAATTTCCGCTTTATTTGAGGTGTTACTCTTTTTATCGAAGATGTGCGCAATTTTATGAGCGCCCTCATAGCAAAGGAAAGCGCCACCAATCAGCAGTAGGATAATCATCAACCATGGTACGAAATTATTAATCAATAAAATCGCCGGGATAATAATGAGCTTATTGAGAAAAGAGCCTTTTGCCACACTCGCAATAACAGGGATTTCTCTTTGTGCGCGAACGCCGGCAACTTGCTCTGCGTTAACAGCGAGATCATCGGTTAAAACGCCGGCAGTTTTCTGGGTAGATAGTTTTGTCATCGCGGCAACATCATCTAAAACTGCTGCGATATCATCTAGTAAAGTCAGTAAGCTTGCGCCTGCCATTGTGTAATTCCTAAAAATAGTGAAAGAGATGGCTATAATAATGGAATGTGGGATTTCATAAAAGTGAATTTTTTAAATGATAAGGCTCTTTTAGGGGGTGTAAAAGAGCTTTTTGATTCCGCACAAATTCGCTTAATTGTGCTTTTAAAAATAAATTGATAAATTTAAAGTGGATAAAATCATTGATAAACAGTCTATTAAGCATCGATTCTAATAGGTGGTCAATACTTACTCAGGTTTTTAGTTGCAAGAATTTTGAAAGCGCGTATTATACATCTCCTCAGGCAAC
>CANRON010000082.1 GCA_947632245.1 uncultured Ignatzschineria sp.
AACCAAGGCCTATAAAGAAAAAGGTATCGCTCACCCGATCAGGTACTTCATTAAAGAGTTCGCCAGCAGCTGTGACTTTACCGCCTTCAATCGCCACCATGCCATCAATTAAATTACATAGTAGACGAAGCTGAATGGCCGCTAATGCAATAAGAAGGAATACGATTTTTCCTGTCAGGGATTCAGGGGTTTGCCAGAGAGCAAGCGAGATCATGGCAATGAATGCCGGCATCATACTCACTAGCGAAACCGCGTTAGGTGTAATATTTTTTTGAGCAAGTAATTTGGCTAACTTCATCATAAGCGGGTTAGTGCGGCTTTTGATTGGGCGCCTTTGGATCGTCATGGTGTATCTCTCTTTTCTATAATGTTGTTTATCTGCTGTTTGTCTATTTAGTTCAACTATAAGGTTATCGATCGTTAACCTTATGGGTGATATTAAGAGAGATGGGCGGGGAAGTCAATAAAAAGATAACGACCGTTAACTTATGTGTATGCCCTCCTATTGATATTAGGCGCGGGTATAACCTTTTATTATATTAAGGTTATGAATGGTTATATAAATCATTAACAATATTACTTATGAGAAACAGAAGAAGATCAAATAAATGGGGGAATTGGTGTGATTTTTATACAGGAGATAACGCTTATCATAACGATTAGACTTAATAAATACTTTTTGTATGTGATTGCTTTTAAAATAGTATCTATTCTGGAAATCAGTTTTATGGTCGAAATATTTAGTCTATTTATCATATAAAAATATTTAATATTGTAATAAAGTATTATGAATCTGTCTGTAGCTGTTGTATCGTTGTAGTGTTTGTGTAGTTTTATTTACAGGGACACCTAACAATAATCGATAAATTGGAGGAAGACTTATGTCTGTAGATTCATCAGAGAAGAAGATCAAAAAAATTCTAGTCGCAAACCGTTCGGAAATTGCGATCCGTATTATAAGGGCAGCTGCGGAGCTTGGTATTCAAACCGTAGGGATCTATGCAGAGCAAGATCGTAGAGCGGCGCACCGATTTAATGCTGATGAGAGCTATATAGTAGGTCGAGGTAAATTACCATTAGAAGCCTATTTGGATATTGATGATATTATTCGAATTGCGAAAGAGACCAATGTAGATGCAATCCATCCCGGATATGGGTTCTTAGCGGAAAATCCGGATTTCGCAAAAGCATGTCAAGATAATGGCATCATATTTATTGGCCCCTCATTTGAAGTGTTAAATACACTCGGGAATAAAGTCGCAGCACGAAATGCAGCGATAGCGGCGAATGTTCCGGTTATGCCAGCGTCTGCAGCTTTACCAAAAGATGATGCCGAGATTAAACGAATTGCCGCAGATATTGGTTATCCTGTGATGCTAAAAGCAAGTTGGGGTGGCGGCGGTCGTGGAATGCGTGCGATTTATGATGAATCAACATTATTAGACTCGGTACGTGAAGCACGTGGGGAATCGCTTGCTGCCTTTGGAAGCGATGAAGTCTATTTTGAAAAGCTTATTGAGCGTGCACGCCACGTTGAGGTGCAGTTGCTCGGTGATAATCATGGTAATGTTGTGCATCTTTGGGAGCGAGATTGCTCTGTTCAACGCCGTCACCAAAAAGTAGTCGAACGTGCGCCAGCGCCTTACTTGTCGCAGGAAATGCGTGAAGAAATCTGTAATAGCGCGCTGAATTTAGGAAAGGCTGTTAAGTATAGTAATGCGGGTACGGTTGAATTCTTAATGGATGTCGATACGGATAAATTCTATTTTATCGAAGTAAACCCTCGTATTCAGGTTGAGCATACAATTACAGAAGAAGTAACGGGTATTGATATTGTTAAAGCACAGATTCAAATTGCCGGGGGCGCTGCAATTGGCTCTAAAGAGATGGAAGTCCCCACACAAGATAAGATTCAGTTAAAGGGCAGTGCGCTACAATGTCGCGTGACAACTGAAGATCCTGCCAATAACTTTATGCCAGGAACCGGTACCATTATTGCGTATCGCTCGCCTGCGGGATTTGGTATTCGTCTTGATGGGGGTACTGCGTATTCAGGCGCTGTCATTTCCCCTTACTATGACTCATTACTTGTGAAGGTAACGACATGGGGTAATACACCATTAGAGTCGATTGAACGTATGGATAGAGCGCTGCGTGAATTCCGTATTCGTGGCGTTTCAACGAACCTCTCATTTGTCGAAAATGTGATTAATCACCCTAAATTTATTGCCGGTGATTACACTACGAAATTTATTGATCAAAATCCTGAGCTCTTCGACTTAAAAGAGCGTCAGGATAGATCGAATCTCATGTTGAAGTTCTTAGGGGATATTGTCGTTAATGGTAACTCAGAGCTTGAAGGACGTGAAATACCGAAGCACTTCATCACGCCGATTTTGCCTAAACATGCAGCTGCTGCACAAAAAGAGCGTAAGCAAAGCGTGAAGGGATCACGAGATCTTTTACTCGAGTTAGGACCTAAAAAATTCTCAGACTGGATGAGGGAGCAAAAAGAAGTATTAATTACAGATACAACGATGCGTGATGCGCATCAATCATTGTTTGCAACAAGAATGCGCTCAAATGATCTGTGGGAAATTGCGCCTTATTATGCAGAATTAATGCCGGAACTCTTTTCTATAGAGTGTTGGGGCGGCGCCACATTTGATGTATCGATGCGATTTTTGAAGGAAGATCCATGGGAGCGTCTTGTAAAATTACGTGAAATGGTACCCGGTACATTATTCCAAATGCTGCTTCGTGGTGTCAATGGTGTCGGTTATACAAGTTATCCTGATAACGTGATTCAATACTTTGTAAAACAAGCTGCAGAAAAAGGGATAGATCTCTTTAGAATCTTTGACTCACTGAATATTGTCGATAATATGCGCGTATCCATTGATAGCGTATTAGAAGCGAATAAGCTAGTCGAGGGAACGGTCTGTTATACTTCGGATATTTTTGATGCAAGTCGTCCGAAATATCAATTAGGTTACTACGTGAAACTCGCAAAAGAGCTTGAGAAAGCAGGGGCGCATATTATTGGTATTAAAGATATGTCCGGAGTTTGTCGCCCTGAAGCGGCAAAAGCCTTGATTACTGCACTTAAAAATGAGGTAGAGCTACCGATTCATTTCCATACCCATGATACTTCAGGGTTATCAGCAGCAACAGTGCTTGCAGCGATAGAAGCAGGCGTTGATGCTGTAGATGCTGCGATGGATAGTTTGTCCGGCTTAACAAGTCAGCCCCCGATGGGTTCGATCATTCATGCATTGAAAGGTACGCCGCGTGCTTCCAGTATTGATGTAGATGCCATGCATCAGGTCTCTACATATTGGGAAGGTGTTCGCTCGATCTATGCACCGTTTGAGTCTACACTTCGTGCTGGAACTTCCGATGTCTATAATCATGAAATGCCGGGAGGGCAATATACAAATCTTCGTGAGCAAGCAAGATCAATGGGGCTTGAACCACGTTGGAATGAAGTATCTAAGGCTTATGCTGAAGTGAATAAACTTCTGGGAGATATCGTAAAAGTTACGCCAAGCTCGAAAGTGGTGGGCGACATGGCGTTGATGATGGTGACGCAAGATTTAACGCCGGAAGATGTCGTAAATCCTGATAAAGAGATCGCATTTCCGCAATCTGTTATCGGTTTGCTGAAAGGGGAATTAGGCATTCCAGAAGGAGGATTCCCAGAAGATATTACGAAGAAAGCATTAAAAGACGAATCACCGATTACCGGCAGACCGGGGGCACATTTACCACCTGTTGATTTAGTGGCAGAAAAGGAGAATCTTGAAGCTTACCTAGGGTATGAAGTGACGGATGCAGATCTCGCTTCCTATTTGATGTATCCAGCTGTTTTTAAAGGATTCAAAGCCCATCAAGAAAAGTTTGGTAATGTTGCAAATATCCCCTCTAAGGTCTTTTTCTATGGTCCTGAGAAAGATACTTATCATACGATTGAGCTTGATAAGGGGAAGGAGTTGTTAATTAAATTATTGGCAATTTCACTACCGGATGCGACGGGTTGCTGTAATGTGTTTTTTGAATTAAACGGTGAAACCCGTGCATTCTCGATTCAGAAGAAAGATTTAATATCAGATCTTCCGCTTCGAGAGAAGCGTGAGAAGGGTAATCCTTACCAAGTCGCAGCAATGATGCCGGGCGTTGTTGGTATGATCCATGTGAAAGTGGGGGACATCGTCAAGGAAGGAGATGCGATTGTGACGCTTGAAGCCATGAAGATGGAAACAACGTTAAGAGCCGAGGCTTCAGGGGCAATCGAACGAGTCTTAGTTGTCAAAGGCGATGTGGTTGAAGCTGAAGATCTATTGGTTGAGATTGATAAATAGATTGATGCAAAAACAATGGCAATGCAAGACAGGATTTTGATTTCCCTGCTTTTTGTCAGAAGCTCAATATAGAATAAAGCCGTGTATTTAGGGAATATCTCTAATTACACGGCTTTTTTGTGTTTTTAAAGAAAATTGCTTCGGATGAAATTGTGAAGCGTAAAAGAGGTTATCGTTGGTTTCATATGTGTGATCATTTATAATTTCGCGGTAAAGGGGTATTTCTCAATCAATATTGATTCAAATAAGAATACTTCCTATGTTTGTCTTTATAAATCCTTCCATTTATATGATAATAATGGGGTTATATTTACTTTTGCTTTATTTTAATTTTTATAAGGGAATAGATAAGATGAAAAAAATGATGAAATTGAGTGCGCTTGCTTTAGCGGTAGGACTTTTGGCGGCTTGTGCTGTAACGCCTGCAGAAAAAGCAGCAGAAGCAAAAGCGCAAGCACAACAAATGTTGGATACGCAAGTCGCCTTAGCAGCGCAATGTAGCCCGCAAGCAGCAGAGTTGATGAAAGAGATGCCAAATGCTGACCAATTAAGTACTGCTGAGCGTAAGATATTTGAAGCGAAATATACTAATGCAATTGATAATCAAGTATTCCAAGCATGTTATAACATGGCATGGAAAGGCTACCGTGAACAGAATCAGATGCAAGCAGAGCAGATGGCAGCTTGGGCTGATGCTGACGATGCAATGGATAACGGTATGTTCTTCAATGGCCCATTTGCATTTGGAGGCTGGGGTGGTTGGGGTTATTAATCCTAATGCGCTTGAAATCTGAGTATTGGTGAAACTAGATTGGTGAATTGATAGTGAGTTAGCTATCGATTTGCATATCAATCTATAGTTCATAAACCTTTAAAAACCTAATGCGGCGAAAAATCGCATTAGGTTTTTTATTGAGATTTATTTTGTCACTGGCGCTTATATTTACAGAAGCGCAATGATATGAGTAGAAGCCTATAAAGATTGTATGAGTGTTGGTCGTTTTGTTTTTTGGAAAATAAGAATGGACATTAAAAGTACGAACACGCTTGAGAGCATCGCAACCATAAAGCCAGAGCCAATACTAAACTCATCAATAATAGAGCCTGTCATTGCCGCGCCGAGTGCAACCCCGATTCCCAGCCCCGAGATTAACCAGGTTAAACCTTCTGTTAATTGATCTTCTGGGACAGCTTCCTCAACAAGGCTCATTGCGATAATCATGGTCGGAGAAAAGAAAAAACCGGCAATAAAGACGATAGTTGATAGCGAGAAAATATCCCAAACAAATAGGAGCGGAATGCTCGAAAGGGTTGTTGCAATTGAGGCGATGACGAGAAGTTTTGCCAATGATAGCGGGAATCTAATCGCACCGAATAAAAGGCCAGCAACACATGAGCTGATTGCATAGAAAGAGAGTACGAGGCTTGCGGAAGCCGGCATGTTTTGCGCTTTTGCAAAAGCAACGCTTGAAACATCAATTGTTCCGACAATAATGCCAAGGAATATCATTAAAAGCGTTAAAAGACGAACAACAGGCGCATTAATAACCGATGCTTGCTTGAGAGTATGGGGGGTAACCGGTGGTTCTGTTTTCTTTTGTAAGACAAAGGCTGAAACGCCTATTACTAAAAAGGCCATCGCTAAAAGTGGTCCAGCTTCCGGAAATAAGGCCACGCAAAGACCGACAGAAACAGGCGGTCCAATAATAAAGCAGAGCTCATCTAATACGCTTTCAAGTGCATAAGCCGTTTGTAGTTCTGGTTTTCCTCTGTAAATTTCTGTCCACCTTGCCCGAACCATCGCGGACATGCTCGGCATAAATCCGCCTAATATTGCAAATATGAATAAGAGAATGCTAGGGAACTCAAAGTGAGCTGTAAGGAGTAAGCTTAAAATGCTGATAAGGGAAATTGTTGTAGCAATAGGAAGAATTTTGCTCTGGCCATGGCGATCTACGGCGCGTGAAATTTGTGGTGCAATAATAGCGCATGAGAGTGTAAAAACCGCTGCAACACCGCCGGCAAGGGCGTAGCTTTTTTGCATTTCAGATAACATTGTAATGATACCGATCGCTGTCATAGAGACGGGAATACGGGCAATTAACCCCGCCAATACAAATCCTTTGCTGCCAGGTGTTTTCAATAGTTGCAGATATGAAGCCATGGGAATCCTTGGTGTGTAAAGAAACATACGTCATGTATGTGTGAGGTCAGAATTGTATTTGCATACATCGCGTATGTCAATTAAAATAACGGACTCAATAAGGATAGGGTGATGGGATGATAAAAAAGCGAGAAACTTTGCGAACTACGCATGCGCAGATGACTGAGGAGACGCGGGAAAAGCTTATTACGGCAGCGCGCGAGGCCTTTGTAAAGAATGGTTTTTCGGCAACATCGATGGATGATTTTACGGCAAGTGTGGGGTTAACGCGCGGAGCGCTTTATCACCATTTTGGGAGTAAAAAGGGTCTGTTTGCGGCAGTAGTGAGGCAAGTGGATGCGGAAATAGATCAAGCGTTGATCGAGATCTCAGATAATGAACCCGATGCATGGCAAGGGCTTTACCTCAGGGGCGCTGCCTATTTACAGATGGCGCTTAATCGCGAGATTCAACAGGTTTTGTTAAAAGATGCAAAGTCAGTTCTAGGGGGAGAATTATCGCAAATTCAAATGCAATGCTTAGATTCAATCGCTGAGCTCTTAGAGCAAGGAATGAATGATCACAAGATTGTACGAACTGATTCTAAAACGCTATCGGTTTTAATTAATGGCTCTTTAACAGAAGCAGCATTTTGGATTGCAAGTGGTGAGAATCCCCAAAAAAGATTAGATGATTCACTGCATTGTTGGCGGGTGCTGATGAAGGGAATAATTAAATAGATCGAGTAGTTGATAGAACGATTCAAATTAAACTTTCTAGTTTGTATTTGTAATATAACTGTTAAGTAGTGTGTATACGATAGAGATTCCATTGTTGATCTTTTAGAAGGACTCTAAATATGATTCGTAAAAGCCTTATGATTAGTGTGCTATTAGTTAGTTCTGTTACTTTGGCTAATAGTGAATTTCCTGCTGTTTTAACCGGGCATGCCTACTTACCTGCAAATACAATGATACCAGCGCCAGAGAATGCGACAGAAGATTTAAGAATAAGTGGGAAGTTTACACAAGGTATTCGTAATGATGAGATAGGAAGTCTTGAAGGGGTATCGCAAGGTAGAAAGACAGGGTTATCAGTTCCTTTTTCAGGGCAACCTATTCAAGGGCATTCGGGCATAAAAAAAATGCCTGACGGATCATATTGGTTATTAACGGATAATGGTGCGGGGTCAAAAGCAAACTCATCGGATTTTATGCTCTATTTAAATCAATATGATATTGATTTTGAAAATAACAAATTTAAGCGATTGAAAACAATTTTTTTACAAGATCCAGATAAAAAAGTGCCTTTTAGGATTCAAAATGAAGGGACAAAAGAGCGCTATTTAACAGGTGCTGATTTTGATCCGGAGAGTTTTCAGTTTGCAGGTGGATATTTATGGATCGGAGATGAATTTGGGCCTTATCTTATCAAGGCGACAGAAAATGGAGAGATTGTAGATATTTATGAAACAGCATTAAAAGGGGACCTGTTGAAATCACCGGACCATTATTCAATGGTCACCCCCGGAAATCCTGATCAACGCCTTGAGTTTGATGTTTTGCGATCTAAGGGGTTTGAAGGAATGGCAGTGAGTGACGATGGAAGTAAATTGTACCCTTTATTAGAAGGGGCGCTTGTAGGTAGTGATGGTTCAGCGTTATATATCTTAGAATTTGATGTTGCAAAAGAAGATTGGACCGATAATTATTGGCATTACCCACTTGAGAAGAGCGGGCTTGCTATTGGTGATTTTAATATGATTGACGGAGAATATGGGCTAATTATTGAGCGTGACAATGGTGAGGGTGTTATTGAGTTCATTTGTGAAGATGA
>CANRON010000083.1 GCA_947632245.1 uncultured Ignatzschineria sp.
CACCTCACCGGCTTTTAATACCGCTTTCTCTAAAGGCAGTAGCGTTACGGAATCAACAATATTACCGACTTCAACTAATACAACTTTTTGCATATTTATCTCCTATCAATTGAGGCCAAGAATGATATCAATGCTCTCAATATCATTCTTATCATCCTCTCGTCTAGACATAGAAAATCGAATAGATCCATATTTCATCTATCAATACGGATCTCTTAGTATACGAGATATTGATGACAGATTCAGGTCTCACTGATTCCCCCGATGCACCCGCACTCATAAAAGAATACAAAGAGGAGACGCTAGGAATTTCCCCACATAAATCGGTACAATAGCGTTGAAGAAAATAATACATAATGACATTAATAGGGAGTTCCATTTATGACTTACTACATTGGTGCGCACGTCAGTGCTGCCGGCGGCGTTCAGAATACTGTGAAAAATGCACAAGAAATTGGCGCGAATGCTTTTGCGCTTTTTACAAAAAACAATCGCAGATGGGAAGGTCCGCCGCTAAAAAAAGCAGACATTGAGAGCTACAATCGTTTCTTAGAAGCTTTTAAGTTCAATCCAAAACATGTACTCCCACACGCGAGCTACCTCATTAACCCGGGTCACCATGATGCCGAAGCTTTAGAGAAATCTCGTGTTGCCCTGTTAGATGAGTTTCAGCGCTGCGAGCAACTCGGCATTTCGCTCATTAACTTCCATCCCGGTAGCCATTTAAATAAAATGCCGGTCAATGCTTGCCTTAAAACCATCGCCGAATCCATTAATATCGTTCTAAGCCAAACGGAAGGTGTCACCGCTGTCATTGAAAATACAGCAGGACAAGGTACAAATCTCGGCTTTGACTTTGACCACCTTGCACGCATTATCGAAGATGTGGAAGATAAAACCCGCGTGGGCGTTTGTATCGATACTTGTCATGCATTTGCTGCTGGATACGAACTTCGTACGGATGAAGGCTGTGATAACACCTTTACGGAGTTTGATAAAGTCGTCGGTTTCGATTATCTTCGCGCGATGCACTTAAATGATTCTAAAGGCGCATTCGATAGCCGAGTCGATCGTCACCATAGCTTAGGTAAAGGCGAAATTGGCGAAACGCCGTTTCACTACATTATGCAAGATGATCGATTCCGTAATATGCCGCTCGTCCTAGAAACAATCGAGCCGGAGATCTGGAAAGATGAAATCGCTTGGCTTCGCTCACTCGAGAAGTAAATAGCATGAAAAACCCCTCAAAAGTGATTGCGTATTTTTGAGGGGTTCATTGTCATCTACTGGCAGAAAAGAGTGATAAATCAGGTTTTATGCATTTTTCAAGAAGTCATCAATCTCTGCACGCCAAGGAACTGCCGGCTGAGCGCCTTCTTTCATGACGGCAAGTGCCGCCGCTGCATGGCTTAGCTTTACAGCATCTAGTAATGGTAAACTCTCTAAAAGCCCCGTCACTAAAACCCCATTAAAGGTATCCCCTGCACCTATCGTATCCACGGCTTTCACAACAAATCCCGGAACTAATGCCCCTTCGCCCACAGCGTTGCCTTCTTGTTTGACACTGACCCAAGCGCCGCGTTTACCGAGCGTAATGATCACCGTATTAATCCCCTTATTATGAAGAACCTGCGAAGAGAGATCTGCATCTAAATCTGTCTGAACAGTAATGCCGGTTAAGAGCTGCGCTTCTGTTTCATTGGGTGTAATAATATCGATATTGGCTAGAAATTCATCCGACAGACTGCGGGCAGGTGCGGGATTTAATACCACTTTCACCCCCGCTTTTTTTGCCGTTTCCGCCGCGAGTGCTAAGGTTTCTTGCGGCGTTTCTAATTGCATTAAGAGCATATCGCTTGATTCAATTTCAGATAAGAGTGGCGTAATAAACTCAGGCGTAACATGCGCATTGGCACCTGCATAGATTCCGATCATATTCTCGCCATCTTGATTCACAAAAATGAGTGCTACGCCTGTTTTCTCATTTTCCACAATCTTCATTAAGCGCGTATCAATCTGGTCTTTCTGAAACTGTGCAACAGCACCATGGCCAACTTCATCATCACCGACTGCGGCAATAAAAGTAATATCAGCACCCGCTCTACCCGCAGCAACCGCTTGATTTGCACCTTTTCCACCGAGGGCAACCTGATATTGATCTCCGGCAAGCGTTTCGCCTGGCTGTAAAAAATGCGGCACATTTAAAATATAATCCACATTACTACTTCCTAAGACCAGCAACTTTTTACACATATATTCCTCACAATAGGCTCTCTAGATATGCTAAGAATAAGTAGTTATAAACCGATCGTCAAGCATTGAGATCAAAGCTTTAGCTATGAAGATCACTCAACACTCAAAGTGCCTCCCAATATAAATTTAAATGGTAGCAATTCCGAAAAAATCCGCCGATCTATCATAACCAATGGTTATATATAACTACTTAAAAGTCACTCATGATGTCTTGCTATTATTATTGTTATATCTTATATCTAAATACAAGCCATCGAATAATAAGATACAAAATATAACCACTCTACTAATAAGCAATTATTAATCAATAAAGAAGAATGGCAAATACAGATCATGTGATGAATCATAACTATAAATAATCACCTATTTTGGAGGCAATCAATAATGAAGAAGTCTATTCTCGGGCTCACGCTCTGTGGATTACTAGCAATTCCTAGTATCTCAACCGCACAAGAGCTTACCGGAACCCTTAAAAAAGTGAATGAATCCGGATCTATCACCTTAGGTCATAGAGAATCATCCATTCCCTACTCATATTATGATAATCAGCAGAACGTTGTCGGTTATTCCCATGAAATCAGCCTCAAAATCGTCGAAGGTATTGAGAAAAAGCTCGGTAAAAAAATCGACGTCAAACTCATGCCCATCACCTCACAAAACAGAATTCCATTAATGCGTAACGGCACAATTGATCTCGAGTGTGGTTCCACAACTCACAATACAGCACGAGCACAAGAAGTAGACTTCACAAATACAATATTCATTATTAATATCCGTATGATTACTGATGTAAACTCTGGTTTAAGCTCCTTTGAAGATCTGAAAGATAAAGTTGTAATTACAACAGCAGGCACAACTTCAGAGCGAATCCTTCGAAATATGAATGCCGAAAAAGGGATGAACATGCGCATTCAAGCAGCGAAAGATCATGGAGATGCCTTTATGATGCTCGCAGATAATCGCGGCGTTGCTTATGTGATGGATGACTCACTGCTTTATGGGGAACGCGCTAAAGCACCGCAACCTGATAAGTGGGTTGTAACTGGGGAATCACAAGATCAAGAAGCCTATGCGTGTATGCTCAGAAAAGGGGATACCCAATTCAAAGAACTGGCAGACCAAGTGATTGCCGATATGTCAGGCACTGGCGAAATGGAAGAGATCTATAACAAATGGTTCACACAACCGATTCCCCCGCGTAATGCTAATTTAGAGTTTCCATTATCAGATAGCATGCGTGAGCTCTTTAACAACCCAACAGATAAACCTTACCAATAATACATTGAGGGGTTGTCATTTAAATGACTCCTAGATGATGACTCCTTAATGCTTAAAACTCTAGGAAGCGGTTACCCCTCTTCTCTAGAGTTTCTCGTTTCTAATAATTACAAAAAGGTTATCCTATGTTTGGACTTGATTTTTCAATGCTTGTTCAAGAAGCGGTGATCAACGAAACCTACCTCGACTGGCTTTTAGAAGGGGCTAAGTGGACAATCATCTCTTCGAGCGCAAGCTGGTTTTTAGCACTTGTTCTTGGCATCATTGTCGGAACACTTCGGACTGTTCCCAGCCGTACGCTTAGATTTATAGGCGCAACTTATGTTGAGTGCCTCCGTAACGTCCCTTTAATTGTACAACTGTTTTTTTGGTATTATGTCTGGCCAAACCTTATGCCAAGCGCCATCGGTGATTGGATTAAAGGACAAGATCCTTTGGTGCAAATGATGACAGCCGGAATTTTATGCTTGGGTCTATTTACCTCAGCACGGGTTGCAGAACAGGTTCGCTCTAGTATTGATTCTCTTGCTGGCGGTCAATTACGCGCAGCGCTTGCAACAGGTTTAACTCGTTTTCAAGCCTATCGTTATGTGATTTTGCCGCAAGCACTGCGTATTATTTTGCCCCCAATGACATCTGAGTTACTCAATATCTTTAAAAACTCATCTGTCTTACAAACAATAGGCTTAGCAGAACTCACAAGGCAGGCTGCACAAATTAATGATTACACCGCAAAAGCATATGAGTCCTTTATCCTCGTCACAATTGCCTATATCATCATCAATGTCGCGCTCATGTTTATCATGAAGATCATTGAACGATCAACGCAGTTACCAACCGTTAAAGGAGGCGCGTAAAATGGGTAGTTTCTCTTTTTCAAGCCTCTTCTCTATCATCGGTGAAAACTATGAGTTTTTGCTGCAAGGTATGGGTGTTAGCTTACAGATTACCGCCATTGCCATCATCTTTGGGATTCTTTGGGGCATAGTGCTCGCAATATTAAGACTTTACGCACCGAAGCCCATTGCTTGGCTAGCAACGGGTTACGTGAATCTCTTTCGCTCAATTCCTCTCATCATGGTATTAATGTGGTTCTATCTGGCTATTGGTCCTTCACTTCAACAGTTCTTAGGGCTTGGTAATAGTGCAGGAATACGCTTAATTTGGGCAATTGTGGCATTTTCTCTCTTTGAAGCTGCGTACTATTCAGAAATCATCCGTGCAGGCTTTAAAAGCGTGAGAAGTCAGCAGATGAGTGCAGCGCTTGCGCTCGGTATGACGCGCGGCCAAGCCATCTATCACGTGATATTACCGCAAGCACTCCGTAATATGATTCCCCTACTATTAACGCAAGGTATTATTCTGTTTCAGGATACTTCCCTTGTCTATATTATGAGTTTAAACGACTTCTTCAGAGCGACAGATATTATCGGCTATAACAATAATGCAAAAATGGAGATGATTCTCTTTGCCGGCTTTATCTACTTTATTATCTGCTTCTCGCTCTCAAGCTTAGTTCGTACCCTACAAAAAAGGAGACGCGCAGCATGATTACCTATCAAAATGTCAGTAAATTTTATGGGGATTTTCAGGTTTTAAAAAACTGTTCCACAGAGATTGGCGAAAAGGAGGTTGTGGTTGTCTGCGGCCCATCGGGTTCTGGGAAATCAACGCTGATTCAGTGCGCCAATGGTCTTGAGCCTTTTCAAGAAGGGGACATTATTATCAATGGCCATTCGCTTGCCAATCCCAAAACCAATATCAATAAAGTCCGCACACAAGTGGGCATGGTGTTTCAACACTTTGAACTTTTCCCGAATATGTCGATTGAAAAAAACCTGATGCTAGCACAGATAAAAGTACTCAAACGCGATAAAGATGAGGCGCATGCGAAAGCCATTGCGCTACTTGATCGGGTAGGTTTAAGTAATCATTTAGGAAAATACCCCTCCCAGCTTTCAGGCGGCCAGCAGCAGCGTGTCGCCATCGCAAGAGCGTTAGCGATGGACCCCGTTGTCATGCTCTTTGATGAACCGACATCTGCGCTTGACCCCGAGATGATTCATGAAGTCTTAGCCGTGATGACAGAACTTGCTCAAGATGGCATGACTATGATGTGCGTTACGCATGAAATGGGCTTTGCCAGACAGGTCGCAGATCGTGTTATTTTTATCGATAGCGGTGAGATTCGAGATGATGTCTCAAAGGAGCAGTTCTTCGAAGGCGAACCGAGTGATCGCGCGAAGCTATTTTTACAAAATATCTTTAAAAATGATTAGCCGCTCATTGGTTGATAAAAAAGCGTGAGAAATTGTTCTTCTCACGCTTTTTTAGGTTTTTAACTATTTTATCAGTATTTATAGCGGATTAAGAGAGCGGCTTTTCATCCAACATAAAACATGCCACTTCATGCGGTAAACCATCATTATCAAAATAGATTTTGATCTCTGGCTGAGATTCTCGGCATTGATCAAACGCATGTATACATCTCGCGTGAAAGGCACAACCTTTCGGCGGATTGAGCGGACTTGGTAATTCGCCTGTGAGCGTAATCTTTTCGCGCTTATTTTCGGCATTTAATCTTGGTGTTGCCGCGAGCAGCGCTTGCGTATAGGGATGCATTGGCGATTTGAAGATCGCTTCTGTCGCCGCTTTTTCAACTGTCTTCCCAAGGTACATGACCATCACCTCATCCGCAATATGCTCTACAACGGAGAGATCATGCGAGATAAAGAGATACGATAATCCCAGCTCATCTTGCAGATCCATCATCAGATTCAATACTTGTGCCTGAACAGAAACATCGAGCGCCGATACAGGTTCATCTGCAATCACGATATCAGGATTGAGCATTAATCCCCGCGCAATTGCAATCCGCTGGCGCTGTCCGCCGGAAAACATATGCGGATAGCGATCATAAAACTCCGTGCGAAGTCCCACTTTCCCCATAATTGCGAGTACGCGATCTTTACGTTCACTCGCCGAGAGCTTTGTATTAATCACCAAAGGTTCTTCCAAAATTGCGCCCACCTTTTTACGTGGATTGAGCGATCCATAGGGGTTTTGGAAGATAATTTGAATCTTCTGCCGGCGCAGTGCCGCCGTTTTAGGATCATTTTTTAAGAGTGATTCTCCCTTATAGAGCAATTCTCCGCTTGTGGGCGATTCAATCATCGTTAAAACTTTCGCAAGTGTCGATTTTCCGCAACCGGATTCGCCCACTACTGCCAATGTTTTGCCTTTATGCAATTCAAACGAGATGCCATTGAGCGCCTTAACTTCACCCTTCCCTTTCAAGAATCCTCGGCTCACAGGATAAAATTTCGTGAGCGATTGCGCCTGTAAAATCGGCATATCTTCAGTTATACCATCACTACTCTTCTTTATTGAAGGATCATTCTGTGACATGATTTTCCTCCTTAGTTGTTGCATGATGCGTCAGTGGGAAATGGCACTTTACTAAGCGCTCACCAATCTGTAACAACGGCGGCTCTTCTGCGACGCATTTCTCTTTTTTATAAGGACAGCGTGGATTCAGTAAGCAGCCTGTCGGGCGGTCGTATTTACCGGGGACAACGCCCGGCAGAGATTCAAGCCGATCTTTCCCTTTGGAAAACTCTGGCAAAGACTTCAATAAAGCTTCTGTGTAAGGATGAAGCGGCGCTCTAAATAATGCTTCAGATTGCGCAATTTCCACCGCTTGCCCGGCATACATTACCACGATTTTATCGGCTGATTCTGCCACCAATGCTAAATCGTGTGTAATGAGTAACAGCGCCATATCCTGCTCTTTTTGCAGCTTTAAAAGTAGCGCCATAATTTGCCCTTGAATCGTCACATCAAGCGCCGTTGTCGGTTCATCGGCAATCAGTAATTTAGGATTACACGCAATCGCCATTGCAATCATCACCCTTTGGCTCATTCCGCCTGAAAGCTGATGTGGATAGAGATTAAAACGATTGGCCGCATCTGGAATGCCGACTGCATTTAACAGTTCAATTGTACGGGCTTTACGCACCTTTTTACGTCCGCCTTGGTGGGCATTTAAGGTTTCCATAATCTGGTAACCGACCGTAAAAGAAGGATTGAGTGATGTCATTGGATCTTGGAAGATCATCGCAACATCATCCCCTAAAATACGCTGACGCTCTTTTCGCTTTAAGGTCTGTAGATCTTGCCCATCAAATTCTAAGCTATTAGCGGTCACTGTTCCGGGGAAATCGATTAAACCCATAATCGCGAGCGAACTCACAGATTTACCAGAACCAGATTCCCCCACAATGCCGACAACTTCACCGCGATTTACGGTATAACTCACTCTATCAACAGCCCGAAATCGATCGCTTTTTTCACCAAATTCAACTGTTAATGCATCTACTCTTAAGAGCGTCATATTATTTTCTCCTCTTTGTGTCTTACACTTTCAGTTTAGGATCAAGCGCGTCACGAAGACCATCGCCCATTAAGTTAAAGGCAAGCACTGTCAGCAGGATAGCAATGCCGGGAAATGCGACAATCCACCATGCAGATTGTGCGTATTGTAGTACGTCAGAGAGCATCGTTCCCCACTCCGGTGTTGGCGGCTGTGCGCCCATGCCGAGGAATCCTAATGCCGCCATATCTAAGATCGCATTCGAAAACCCAAGTGTGGCCTGAACAATCAGAGGCGCTAAACAGTTCGGCAAAATATTAATAAACATTTGTCTTAAATTACCCGCACCCGCAACCCGAGAAGCGACGACATAATCCTTTTCCAT
>CANRON010000084.1 GCA_947632245.1 uncultured Ignatzschineria sp.
AACCCTTTCATTAGCACCCTATTCAATGCTATATTACAAACTATTATAAATATGTAATATACACATTTTGTCACTCGATTGGGGTTTCTATGAAAACGACCTATATTGTTCAAGCCTTTATCCAACAAGGCTCGCAACTTATTTCTGATACACCTATTCAATGTAATAGCCCTGAAGATGCGATTAGAAGGGCTGAGCGATTTTCTGAGATTCGCGCAGGTGTGATTGCTATTTCTCAAGAATATGATGAATCGACAGGGGATTACGGTAGCTTAGAAGTGCTTGCACGATATGGTTTGATTCCTGAAGGCGCTGTGGAAAGTGATTTTTAGTCAGCGAACAATTCTATTATGACAGCCCTAAATCGTGTATAAGTCGCTATAAATCTAGCGTCAAACGACATTATGTTTATGCAATGCATTGACCAATGCATTTATATAATTTACATTTATGATCTAAAGTGAGGTGAATAAATGAAAGAGACAACAAGGATTCGTGCTGAAAACCTAAAGGCATGGATCGATGAATATTATGGAGGCAAACAAGCTGCCTTTATTGAAAAGACTGGCATGAACCAAGGGGAACTCTCTGCGCTCATCAACGGTCGCCGTGTTTTTGGGGAACGTAAAGCAAGATCCATTGAACAGCTTGCTGAAATGCCGAATATGTATTTAGAGCAAGTTGAAGATGCGGATATTTCAATGATGCCCACCAGTACGAAAGGGATGATTCCTGTGATTTCATGGGTAGCAGCTGGGCACTTTAGTGATTCTGAACAAGTTCCGCAAGATGACCTTATTAAATGGGTTCCCTGCCCTGCGCCACATAGTACTGGCACATTTGCACTTCGTGTTTCAGGTGTCAGTATGTTGAATCCCAATGGCAATCCTTCATTTGAAGATGGCGATATCATCTTCGTCGACCCCGCTAGAGCACCTGAAAATAAATCGTGTGTGATTGTCACACTTGAAGGAAGCAATAGTGCAACCTTCAAACAATTAGTGATTGAGCCCGATGGCCGTAAATATATTATTCCCCTTAACCCCAATTGGGGCGATAAACCGATTGAAATTGATGGTGATGCTTCTATCAATGGCGTGATCATTGGCAAATGGGTGGATATGTTCTAAGAACACCTCGACTAAACTGGAAAATGTTTTGATGATCGAATAATACATTTAGATTTCTACTAAAAATGTGAACAAAGCAATAAGTATTACAATTTCGATAAATCCCCAATACTCCAAACACCGCTTAATAGCGGTGTTTTTTTATATTTCATTATAAGTCCATGAAATATAAATAACTATCAAAGCAATATAAATTACAAATATGTATTGCAATCATCATTGCAAATATGTAATATTAAATACATCAAAGGAACACAACAATGACATCAATACATATTTAGGCAACCCTTTACTCTTCATCTTAGATTATGCCTACAAGGAGTTTAAAATGTTAATGACTAATTTAGTTAATCTATTTACGAATATCCAAAACCGCAAACAAGAGAAGATGCGTTTTAAAAGAGATACACGTCTCAATAAAGTTCTCTCTATTGCGAATGAATATAGTGCTTATACACCTGAATCTATTCAGAATAAGATTACCCATGTCGAAACACTTCTTGTAAAAGCGCCTTTTTGGAAGCGCAAGCAGATGCTTCTCTTAACCGAAGCACTCTACCGAGCACAAAACTTAATTAACAATCGCGCTAAGATCCATCAAAGACATCGCACAATTGCCCGAGCACCGCTTTATGTCATTAAGGGCAGTAAAGCCAAAGCAGCTTAAACTAGCTTGAGATTGAGCCAAAAAAAGCTAATAAAGGACTCACTTTCATCAACACAATTCCAAACCCGCTCCGGCGGGTTTTCTTTCGCTAGGAAAGACTTTTAAAATACGTTATCTTGATAACAGCAGAGATTCATACGATTCATCTTCGTACTCATATATGACATATCAAGAAAATTCACCCAAAATACCTAGGAAAGACAGATGATTAAACACATAGTCCTTGTAAGATTCAAAAAAGAGATTTCAATCGAGCAAATTCGTACGATTTTCGATAAAATTGGTGCGTTAGAGAGCATTCTTCCAGCAATGAAGTCTTTCGACTACGGAAAATATAATGGTGCTGCGGAACGTCATAAAGGCTTTGATTATGCTTTTTACATGGAATTTGATACCGCACAAGAACGTGATGAATATCTCGTTCACCCTGAGCATGTAAAAGTTGGCACCGAGCTTCGTAGCATGCTTGATACCGAAGGCTCTGATGCTTTCTTAGCATTCGATTACGATACTGATCTTCTATAAGAAGTACAAAATTCTATAACAAAGAAAATACAAAATAAAATACAAAACGCCTCAGAAATTCACTCTCTGAGGCGTTTCTTTATCACATCACAACTCACTATTAATTATGGCGTGAAGTAGATCGCTGAACCAGGTCCAACAGGAATTCCTAATACGAATACCCAAATACAGAATGCTGCGATCCAGAAGATCATAAATACGACTGAGTAAGGCACCATCATTGAGAGAATCGTACCAATTCCGGCATCTCTTCTATACTTCAATGCAATTGCTACAACTAATGCGAAGTAGCTCATCATCGGCGTAATGATATTCGTGACCGAATCTCCAATTCTATAAGCCGCCTGAATTGTTTCTGGTGCATAACCTGCAAGCATTAGCATCGGTACAAAGATCGGAGCTGTTACAGCCCACTGTGCTGATGCTGAACTCATCATAATATTCAATAATGCACAGATAAGGATAAATCCGATAAAGAGCACAATACTATTAATCTCAATGCTTGTTAAGAAGTTAGCGCCGTGAACAACAAGAATTTGCCCGATATTCGTCCAGCTAAAGAAAGCGATAAACTGCGCTGCAAAGAAGACGATTACAAGATAAAGGCCCATTGTACTCATCGAATTCGCCATCGAGTTAATCACATCTTTATCATTTCTAAACTGCTTCACGATTAAGCCGTAAACAATTCCCGGCACTGCAAAGAAGATAAAGATAAAGATAACAATTGAACGGAAGAATGGTGAGTTAGCAACTTCCCCTGTTGTCTGGTTTCTTAAAATTCCATTTTCAGGAATAACCATGAAGGCAACAATTACAGCGAGCGCTACAAACGAAAGCCCCGCCCAGATTAATCCTTTCTTCTCAAGTGGCGTTACAACTGCCGAAAGCTTCACATTATCTTCTTCATCGCTCATCTCACTACTATTGTAAGTACCAAGTTGCGGTTCTACGATTCTATCTGTCACATACCAACCTAACAATGTGATCAAGAATGTACTAAATGCCATGAAGTACCAGTTCGCTTCAGCCCCAACGATATAAGTCGGATCAATAATACGCGCAGCTTCCTGTGTAATTCCTGAAAGAAGCGGATCAACTGTTCCTAATAACAGGTTGGCTGAATACCCGCCTGAAACGCCGGCAAACGCTGCGGCTAATCCCGCGAGTGGATTTCGTCCGATCGAGTGGAAAATCACCGCCGATAATGGAATTAATACAACATAACCTAATTCACCTGCTGTATTGGACATAATCCCGGCAAACACGATTGCGGGTGTTGTGAATTTGATCGGTGCTTTTAAAACAACTAAACGCATTCCTGCTGAGAAGAGGCCGGCACTATCTGCAATTCCGACACCAAGCATCGCCACTAAAACCGTACCAAGCGGTGTAAAGCCCGTAAAGTTTGTAACAACATTTTCTAAAATACGACGAATACCATCAGCGTTAAGCAGATTCACAACATGAATCACACCACCCGCCACACGCCCAGGCGCGCCCTCTGGTCTTGGATCTTCCACGCTTAAACCAAAATAGGATCCGACAGCAGATCCTACTAAAATTAAAGCAATTAAAATTACAAACAGTACAACAGGATGTGGTAGCGCATTGCCTAGCCACTCTAAGGTATTTAATAACCTATTCTTTTTTGCCTCTACTTTTACATTTGCACTCATAGTGCATTCCCCCGCCATCATCTTGGGTTTTTATCCGATTATCTTTCTTATGATGCTGTCTTTAATGCTTATCTTAGTATTTGAAGTACAAACCTAAAATGTCCCGGCAGTCTATCTTGATAAAAACTTACAATGACTCTAAAAAATTGATTAAGAAATTAGATATATCACACTCAATTTTTAACAGCAAATACGATCAAGATTTATCATTTTATGAATTGCTTGAATGTTTTTTTGTAACAACGCAAGACATTAGGCTTTATAATGGAAAGCACCTCCTATCTTTTATTTCGAAGGTTTTACAATGAGTAAAGATTTAACACTTTCAGATTTCCTCCGCTTAATGCCCAAAGCTGAATTGCACTATCATCTTTTAGGCGGTGTTAGAATGCAAACAATGCTTGATTTAGCCGCGAAATATGAGGAACCTATCTCTGAAAAAGATGCAAAATCATACTATCGTGCTTTTGCGCATGAAAATGAAGTAATGAAAGGCGGTATTGCCGCGCTTAATTATCTCTACCCGCTCTTAAGAGAAACAGCCGATTATGAACGTGTCGCTTATGAAATATTAGAAGATGCTAAAAATACAGGTGTACGTTATGTTGAGTTCTTCTGGAATCCTAATGATACCGACCTCCCTTATAAAGAAGTGACGCTAGCGCTTGCGAAGGTCTTTGAGACAGCCGAGAAAGAGTGGAATATTAGCGCTTACCTTATCCCTTCTATTAATCGTGAAAAACCACCAGAAGATGCCGTTGAAATGGTAGAGTGGATGATTGATTTCCCACATGAACGCGTTCTTGGAATTGGCATCGATTATCGTGAAGATAATGCCCCGATTGAAAAGTTTTGGAAGGCATATAGATTAGCTCAAGAAAATAGCTATCGATTAACTGGGCATTGCTCTGAATTTGGTCTTCATTGGCGTAATGTCGAAACAGGCATTGATCTCATCAATCTTGAGCGTATTGATCATGGCTATACCGTTATTGAAAATCCTGAATTGATGGCAAGATGTGCCAAAGAGCGTATTCCATTTACTGTCGTTCCAAGTAATACCTTCTTCCTCAAAAAATGGCCTAATCATAGCGAATGGCAAATCAAACACCCTATTCGTCAAATGGCCAAAGCTGGCATGACTATTATTCCGGCAACAGATGATTGGCACATGCACGATACCAACGGTCAAAAATGCTATCAAGTGATGATTGAAGATTTTGGCTTTGATCTCGATGGTATTCGTCAATGTATTGAAAATGGAATTAATGCGGCATGGCAACCTGAGGAAGTGAAAACAAAATGGCGTCACGAGTGGCTTAATGAATTTGACTCGCTAAGATCACAGCTCACAGCTGAACCTATGATTGATGAGAGCTTCCATACCCCTTACAAACTTGCCTAGTTTAAATTAACACTTCATCCATCATTGCTAGTCATTTTCATAAGAAAGCGCTTAAAAGTTTCAATGCTTTTAAGCGCTTTCTTGTTTTCTCCTATTCAGGGATTTAAATAGGGCGATAGTTAAAATACAGCCTCTCAATTACCCATAGTAATAATATGAGAGTGCCAAGCATGTGATAATTCCGACAAATACTGGCACCGAGGTACGTTTCACAACCGTTAATGGATTCACCTTCAATACAGAAGCAACGATAATAATTACCGCAGCAACAGGAGATGCCGAGCGAATTAAGTTTGCCGTTAACTGCATCGGTAATGCCACCATGACAGTATTGACATCCATCTGCTGTGTTATTTCTGGAATAATTTTGATAAATGAATGGAATACTGCAATACCACTACCACTTAAGAATCCGATTAAGCCAGCCATCCCAGAGAAGAAGAACATCAATATAGGGCCAGCGGCTTCTACATTATTTAAGCTATCTGTCAGTAATGTAATAATACCTATCGATTTTAAAGATTCAACAAATAATCCGGCGGCAATAATGAGCGAAACCACTTGGTAAAAACCCTGTCCCATTCCTTCAAAGAAGAGATTAAAATCTTTGATAGATTGTTTAAAGTTACGTTTACGAATAAGTTCTATAAAAATTGGAATCAGCATCGACATTAATGTGATTTCTGGCAAACCCACTTTCAATAGCGGACGTCCTGTTTCCGGATTTAAAAAAGCTAGATTGAAAATTAATAATAAGATAATCGGTAATACTGGGAAAATAGCATACCAAAGAGGTGGCATAACACCCTCTTTCTTCTCTTCGGCAGTGTGTGGTGGCGTATAAGGAACATGCATCGTTCCCGCTCTTTTATCAAGATAACGTTGCCAAAATAGATGTGCTACCGCCATCAATAGTAATGCCGGAATGGATACTTTTGCATGGTACTTTAAAACATACTCAAGTGACGAGATATTCAAATGCTGCGCCACAACCACATTATCTGAACCAAGTGGCGTGGGTGTGATTGTCGCTGTTGTTGCAATCACTGCACCCGCAGTCAATGGTGACATACCGGCTGTTCTAAGCGCAGGATAAAGTGTTGCCATTAATAAAATCGCAAGACCAGCGGCACTTGGGAGTACCATTTGAAGCATATTCCCTAATAGAAATACAATCGGAACTAAGATATAAACAGAGCGAATCTTCTTAATAGGCTTCGATAAAACGGCAACCATCGCATCATTCGCTCCGATATGATTCATATAAGAAGCAAATCCAAAGAGCATCATAATCGTTAACCCGACAATTCCCATCTGCATCTTAAAGACATCGGTTGCCTTTGCAAATGGATCTAACCAAATGGAGCCTGTTGGGGTTGTTGTCTCAATAGGATGGCCCATAAAAATGGAGATATAGAGAAGTGCAAATGCCGCAAGAAATAGGACAATCTTCGCATCATAATTTTTGGCAACAAGATAGCCTACGGTTATTAGAAAAATAACACTGATAATAATTTCATACATAGTATTCGTACACGCTAAAGAGGGAGGAAAAGAGAAAAAATGCACTTTATTTTACGCTCATCTTGATACTTTGGTATCTTTTTTACATTTTTTCACCTTTATGGTTTCTTACCCTTTTAAGCACCCGTTTTTGTGCTTGTGTGCTTGTATGCTTGCGTGCTTTTGATAACTAATACGCATTATGAGTTTTTCCACAAAAAAACCTATCAGCCCATTTCCATAGGACTGATAGGTTTTCACAATTATCAAAATAGTGCTTAAATTACATTCCTAATTTAACGCCGAAACTGGTACTATTTCCGAGTCCTTTTTCAATAAAGGCTTCCTGAATTTGCGAACATGGCGTTGTTTCTCGAATCTTACGAACCGATTTCTGTTTCTCTGCTATCGTTAATTTTTCATTTCGATTAATTTTACCCACTCGTTCAACACAACGATTATATCCTTCAACGAATTTTTGCTCATCTTTGACATAATTTGTGACAAGCGCATTATTTTTAGCTTTCCAAACGCGCTCCCAACTACTACAACTCGCGGCAACCGAATGATTATTACAATATTTTCCGCGCACAGATTGTAATTCTTGAAGCGAAAGTGGATTTAAAATCTCATACGTTTTTTCATCAATGACGCCATGCCAAATATTACAAATCGATTGGACGCCCGCCTCTTTTCCACAATAGAAACTCTCTTCACGATAAAGGGTTTCAAGATTTTCATGCATCAATTTTTCAGTGCCTTGCACTATCGCTTTTTGATAAAATCCTTTTAAAACATCACATTCAACGCGATGCTCCGGAGAACCGATAATATCGCACTTCGCATCATCATAAACTTTTACAATTTCTTGCCAATCTTTCCCTTTTAATTCGGTTTCGACTTTTGCTTGAACCTGTGCAATATTCGCTTTAGCCGTTTGATATTTCGCTTCAGTTAATGCTGATCTTGCAGCATTACACTCTTGATCTTCCAAAATATACTGCTCGCTCTTTTGATCATTATTTTCACGTGCTTTAGCAAGATTGGTCTCACACTTCAAAACAACGTCTTCCGCTTTTTGAAGATGCTTTCCGTAATATGCTTCATCATGCTCACTACAACCGATTAAAAGTGCGGAGATCCCCGCGATTAGCAATAATTTTTTCATGATACTTACTCTTCCTTATTCAGATCATTAAATTAAAAATACTCCAATCTCTCAGATTTACACAATTAACCTACTGAGAATATTGCACTATTTTCGAAAGACATACCCCTATTATAATCAAAATAAAAATTAATATTAAAGTTAACAAAAAAAATATAACAATAAAATATAGCAAGAAAATA
>CANRON010000085.1 GCA_947632245.1 uncultured Ignatzschineria sp.
TTTAATAAAAAATCTACCCCTATTGTAAGCGTAATTGCCTTATGATCAAAGTATAAATCTGCAAGCGCATAGAATTTCTTCATATGAATATGTTTAAAAATACTGAAATAGGGGCAAAATTTACCTGATGCTAGTTGAGAGGATTGTTTATAGTGCGATGGAAAAAGAATAACGCCGTATCTTTTGCTTTCTCAATAGATACGGGCTATAACTATAGACGATACTAATAGTATCAATTTCACTAGGGGAGCCCCAATTTTTGGGCTGAGATTAGCAAATATGCTTAAACCCTCAGGACCTGATCTGGCTAGTACCAGCGTAGGGAAGTAAAAAATCTATGAATGAGATATATAAGCTCATTATCGTAAAGTAAAGCATGACTATATAGTTGTGTACTTGATGATGAGAAATATATCTAGCGATGACGATTAGGCCTGAGTTGAATGTGGATATTCCGCAGAATACTTGGGCTTTTTTGTACCTGATTTACGCCCATGCCAGAATCTCGTCTTTTATTTTTTAGGATAATAAAGGAGAGGTTTTTATGTCACAACACACAATTACGTTAATGCAGCAGTTTCCAAATAGTCGCAAGGTCTATGTAGAGGGAAGTCGACCGGATATTTTGGTACCATTTCGCGAGATTACTCTGAGCGATACCTATGATCAAAAGGGCAATCTCATTGAAAAAAATGCCCCTTTCAGAGTGTATGATACGAGCGGGCCTTATACGGATAGTCAGTATACGGTTGACCTTACTAAAGGATTACCGGCATTAACACGCAATTGGGTTTTAGAACGGGGGGATGTTGAAGAGTATGCTGGGCGTGAGAAAAGTGCGCGGGATGATGGTTATAAGCGCAGTGATGATCCCCGTATTCATGAAGGCGCTTTCCCCGGACTAAAGCGAAAGCCACTTCGTGCAAAGCCCGGGCGAAATGTGACACAGATGCATTATGCTCGAAAAGGGATGATTACGCCGGAGATGGAGTTTATTGCCATTCGTGAGGGCTTTTCTCCGGAGTTTGTCCGTGATGAGGTCGCAGCCGGACGCGCGATTATTCCCAATAATATCAATCACCCAGAAGCAGAACCCATGATTATTGGGAAAAATTTCCAAGTCAAGATTAATGCCAATATCGGTAACTCAGCGATTACTTCTAATATTGAAGAGGAAGTTGAGAAGATGGCATGGGCAACGCGTTGGGGCGCGGATAATGTGATGGATCTCTCAACCGGTAAGGATATCCATAAAACACGTGAATGGATTATTCGTAACTCAGCCGTACCTATTGGCACAGTGCCGATCTATCAAGCGCTGGAAAAGGTCAATGGGATTGCCGAAGATCTCTCATGGGAAGTATTCCGCGATACGTTGATTGAGCAAGCCGAACAAGGCGTAGATTACTTCACAATTCATGCCGGTGTTTTGCTTCGTTATATCCCATTGACGGCGAATCGTGTTACCGGCATTGTATCGCGCGGCGGATCGATTATGGCGCAGTGGTGTCTTGCGCATCATCAAGAGAACTTTATCTATGAGAACTTTGAAGAGATCTGCGACATCATGAAGCAATATGATATCTCGTTTTCACTTGGTGATGGTTTACGTCCCGGCTCAATCGCGGATGCGAATGATGAAGCGCAATTTGCCGAGCTTAAAACATTAGGGGAGCTCACGAAAATTGCTTGGCAACATGATGTCCAAACGATGATTGAAGGCCCCGGACATGTGCCGATGAATAAGATTAAAGAGAATATGGAGATGCAAGAAAAGCATTGTGATGATGCGCCTTTCTATACATTAGGACCGCTGACAACAGATATTGCGCCGGGATATGATCACATTACATCTGCAATTGGCGCTGCACAAATCGCATGGTATGGCACTGCTATGCTCTGTTATGTTACGCCAAAAGAGCATTTAGGATTACCCAATCGGGATGATGTCCGCACCGGTGTGATTACTTATAAGCTTGCGGCGCATGCTGCAGATATTGCCAAAGGACATCCAAGGGCGCAAGAGCGCGATGATGCACTTTCAAAGGCGCGTTTTGAATTTCGATGGGAAGATCAATTTAATCTCGGTTTAGATCCTGAACTTGCACGAGAATATCATGATGAAACATTGCCGCAAGAAGCTGCGAAAGTGGCGCATTTCTGTTCTATGTGCGGACCGAAATTTTGCTCAATGCGAATCTCCCAAGATATTCGTAAAACAGCCAAAGCACAATCAGAACTCGGCGTAGAAGAAGCCCGCATCGCCATTGCCGGCATGAAGCAAAAGTCAGAAGAGTTTTTAGCCAATGCAAGTCAGATTTATAGTTAAAGCATAAGACTTTAGATTGAGCGACACGGCTTCATCAAAAGAGACTCATTATGGCGATTACGGTTTAAGAAGCGCTCTAAAGGTCTGCAAAGCTGGCGTACAATGGTTAGAAGCGTGCTCCGTTTCGAGCTAGCTTTTGATCCGCCTTTAATCGGCTCTTGATAAGATCGCTTATTGTTCTTAAATCGGTTTCACTAAAACATAAAATCGAATGATTAATCTGATCGGGGATTGATGGTGATATACGTTATCGTCAATACCCGGTTACTTAGGCGTTCAGGTTTTCAGGTCATCTACGTACTTTAATATGTCATTAGCGTTATTGGGGATTTACGCTGGGATTTAAGCAAAACCTGTAGGATCATTCTATACTGCCGGCATGGGATAGTTTTAATCGACCGTTTTAATGATATTTCCGGTTTGATCATAGTGGATTGTTTGGTGCGTACCTTGAATATGATTGTGCGTGGTGATTTGATATACACCGACTTTTCCGTCCACTGTTTCAAAAGATGGCTCGTATTTTTCGGTCAATAATAGTGTTCCGTTTTCATCATATGTCTTCTTTTCTGCAAGCTTCTGAGTATAAAGATTCCAATATTGATGCTCGCCAACAGGTTGTCCTTGATCATTATAGGTTTCATGCATAAGGAGAAAGCCTTTATAATCCCACTCCTTATTATCACCAATCATCGTGCCGTGGCGATAATTTTGTTGCTGAGTGAGTTGCCCATCCGCATTACGTGTTTCTTGCACGCCCTCTTTTTTGCCGGCTAAATCCAGATTGATTAAACGCGTTAATACCCCTTTTTTGTTCCATTCTTGTGACTGCGTTTTGGTGCCATCTTGATATTGCTCTTTTCGTTTAATAGTACCATCTTCATAATAGTGAACTTGTGAGCCATCTTTGTGGTACGGTTCGGTACTAGAAAACTGATAACGATATTCAAGTTGACCCGAGGGGTAAAAGGATACCTTTTCACCGATGAGGTGACCTTGATGATATTGGCTTTTAGTATCGATTTTCCCATCAGGATAATAATCAATATATTCACCATCGAATGAGCCTTGATAATAAGTATGCGTGCGAGCAACACGACCATCATCGAAATAGTGCTTACAGAAGCGATCAACAGGAATCCCATCGATGTATGGAATGTCTGATTCTATAGTGCCATTTTCATGATAAGTAATGACATTGCCTTGCGGTAATCCATTGTTAAACTGGGCAGTTTGATGAAGTTTTCCGGAGATGAAATAGTTTTTTACAACGCCTTCTTCTCCCTGATCCCCATACCACTTTTCGGTGGCGATTTCGCCGGTAGGATAATATTGCGTAAATTGATCAAAAGGCTGAAATTGCCCAACTTTATCCGATTGGCTATACGTTATAAATGCGATCGGTGGCGGTGTTTCATAGATATCAGAGAAATAATAGTTGCGAGCGTAATATGCTGTCACTGCCCAGAGCTGTTTCTGTTCATCCCATTGTAAGGGAAGATGATAGTAATACGTAATCCAAAGAGGATCTGTCGTTTGTATAAAATCTTGATCTAACCATACTTTATTGGTAAGGACATATTGGTCAGGGCAGTTGTCTGGATTGCAGACTTCAATGCTATGAATGCTGATAATCTCACTCTCTGGATTACAGCTAGAGATCTGAATATTAAAATAGAGGCCCATTTCCGCTTGTGCTGAGAGCACCTTTAATTTTTCGATAAATTCACTGTCTGATAAACCAAAATCACGGGCAGTTGCGCTATAAAGGGCAAAGTGTGTGCAAGGTTCATTTTGCAGTGAAATACTGGCCATGTAGGGTAGTTGTTCAGCCTGACGCTCATAGAGGGAGGCTGGCATATCGCGAATATCATGGACTTTGCTGGTAAAGCCGAGAGGTTCACTGAAGCTTAGAGATAATATCGAGAAACAGATAAAAAGGCACAATTGTGAAAAAAACAGTCTCATAATATCTGTTCCTTTGCGTCTTGATTAAAGATGATTACAAACAACGCTCACTCGTAAATATGCCAGCATCTTCACCACGACGGCATTTTTGAGTTTCAAATTTTTCATCAATAACCCACATAGCATCATCATTTTGTTTAATGAAGTAAGTCGTTTTGATCGCTGCAATGGAGTCATCCATCAAACCTGATTCGGTGAGAGTAATCATTGCTTTGGTGGCAGATTCAGCACGGTTGATCTGTTGTGAAAGATTCAGCGTAGAGAGTTCTGTATTTTCGACAAAGTTGTTATCTGCCAATACTGCCTGTAACGGGCTTTCGTAGCCTACAGATTCTTCTTGTGCATAGACATTTGAGAATAATAGCGGAAGCGCGAGAAGCATCGTGAGTTTTTTCATTACTAAATCCTTTATCTAACTTAATGAATATTGAATATGTAAAGACCTGAAGTAGAGAGGGTTACTATAGTTTGGCTCTCGTATTTTGGCGCAGACTTAAACCCCAGCCTATGATTAACCCGACAAGTGCCGGTAATACCCAGCCCATATTAACATCAGAAAAGGGCAGAATCCTATCAAACCATGTTGTTACTTGATACACGGCAGGATTTTTACTAATGACATCTGCACTTGATTTTAAACCTTCGACAATGGCAACGATGAGCGTAAAGCCCGTTGTAAATTGGTAGACGATTTTTTGATGATGAAAAAGGGGCGATAAGAATGCTAAGAATACAAGCGTAATCGCAAGCGGATAGAGGAACATTAAAATGGGAACGGATATTTGAATAATAGAAGTGAGCCCAACATTAGCAATTAACATACCGGTAATACTAAATAGGTTGACAAAAGCGCGATAAGAGATGCGTGGGAACATCTCATTAAACATTTCAGAACAGGCGCAGATGAGTCCAATCGCCGTTTTTAAACAGGCAAGCGTGACGATAATCGCGAGTAAAATTGAGCCTAGAGAACCAAAATAGTAAGTTGAAATCTGCGCAAGCGCAATGCCGCCATTTTCAGATAATGGGAACGCGTTTAAACTAGTTGCACCCAGATAGGCAAGGCTACCGTAAATAATACTCATTAAGAGTAAGCTGATGAAACCTGCTTTAAAGGTATCTTTTGCAATATCGGTGGTATTAGTCACGCCTAAGCTTTTAATGGTATTGACGACAATAATCCCAAAGGCTAAGGATGCTAAAACATCCATGGTGTTATAGCCTTCCGTAAAGCCCTTAAAGAAGGCACTTTGTTGATAGCTTTCTTGAATCGGTAATGCTTCAACGCTTCCCATCGGCATTATAAATGCGCTGATAATCAGAAAGGCCAAGAAAATCAAAAAAAGCGGATTTAACACTTTTCCAATCCAGACCATAATTTTGGAAGGATTTAAAGAGAGAAGCCAAGCGAGGAGAAAGAAGAGGATTGTAAATACAAGGAGCGCAATGGTGAAGTAAGCTTCGCTCAGAAATGGAATTAAACCAATCTCAAAAGAAACAGTCGCGGCTCTCGGCAGTGCAAAGAATGGTCCAATGGTAAGATAAAGCGCCATTGTGAAGAAGAGACTATATTGGGGGGAAATACGACTCGCTAAATCATATAAGCCGTTACTCTTGGAAAAACCAATCGCGACAACGCCTAAGAAAGGTAAGCTAACGCCGGTAAGGATAAAGCCAAGCGTCGCCCAGGAGATATTAGCGCCGGCTTCTTGCCCCATATGTACCGGGAAGATTAAGTTTCCAGCACCAAAAAATAAGCCAAATAGCATCGAGCCAATTGTGATATAGGCCGATAAAGATAGTTTCTTGTTCATGATATCTCGTATAAATCTGTCGAGTCCCTTTTGGGGACAAAAGTAACCGGTTGGTTTTTGCCGAAGCGTTCATGACTTTACTAGAAATTAGCGGTGTATGCTGAGATTTTTACATAGCGAGTAGGATCTCCATCTATAAAACACAGACCAATCAGATCAATAGTTGTTGAGAAGCCATTATTTTAGCGGTAAATATGGCATGATAAAGCGATTGAAATATAGAGAGACCATTAGAGAAAAGGATCGGAAATGGCGAGTTATCGTTTTGAAAATAAGAAATTTGTGGCATCCGCGGTGGAAAATGCGACTTTACATTGCCTTTCATTTGCAGAAGTAAAAGCTTATCAAGAACAGAGCGAAAATCATCTACCCGCAGATTGTGCTGTGAAAGATATCCGCGCGCATTTTAAGGAGAAGGTGAATTTCACGCTCCTTGCCGATAAAATTTTGATGGCAAAAAATGACGCGTTTATTAACCATTATACGGATTACACTTTACTAAGCCTTACGCTAAAAAATCACGAAGATCCGGATAAAAGTGAGGCGATCATTATGATTATCTATAAAGATTATTCGCTACTTTTTTATGATGACACACTCTCAACGATCGATACGCATATAGCTAATGTTAATAAGGTCTTTAGCCAAGTAGTAGAGATGACAATGCCCAATCTCTTAATCCCTTATGCGCTCATTCGCCATGATTTATTAACGGATCGTAGTTTCTTGCGCGATATTGAGAACACAACATTGGAACTAGAACTCTCATTTGCCACAGAGTTGAAAGATCCCCAAAACACGATTTTGGATCTCCGAAAAACACTCTCGAATTATAAGCATTACTATCTATCCTTGATTGAACTGTTTGAGGATATGACGGAGGATTACGAAGCATTATTACCGAACGATGCAGATTTAAACTATCAACGGCTCACTAACAAGCTCAATCGCCTTTATAAATATAGTGCGATGTTGAGCGAGTATGTTTCCCAAGTCAATGATCGTTATCGGGCGCAGATTGATCTCAATCTCAATAAAACGATGAAGGCATTCACGATTCTCTCGGCAATCTTCTTACCCTTAACACTCATTGTCGGTTGGTACGGCATGAACTTTGAAGGAATGCCGGAACTATCGTTTAAATACGGTTATCTCTATGTGATTGGTTTATCGCTGACGATTTTAACGGGATCTTTACTCTATATCTGGAAGAAAGGATTTTGGGATTAGCAGTCGGAGTGAGGGACTGTTGGAAGCTGTAATGTCAAAATCGGGTAAGGTTTCCCAGCGCTGTCGCGTTCACTCCGTTTAATTGAGGTGCAGCCGCAGTGTAGATAAAAGTTTAGGGCTTGGCTATTTTGCTCATTGACATCAACAAACTGCACATTGAGATTATGAATCGCAAAATCTAATAGCTTTTTGCCGGTACCTTTACCTCGAATATCGGCATCGATAAAGAGCATTTCGATATTGTGATTTAACACACCGACAAATCCAAGAATCTGCATCGTATTAAGATCTATGGCTTTATATAACGATACGGCTGGAAAGTAATTGGGGATGAGCTGTTCTTTGATCTCGGCATAATCTTCAGGCTTTAAAAAGTGATGCGTAGCAAGAACTGACCGAGACCAAATATCTCGTAACGTTAGGTAGTCATCGGGAGTTGTAGGTTCAATATGAATAGTCAAAGTAATGTCCGTCCTATGTAATGCTAGGGAGTATCGCTATTTTTTATTTTTCAATCTGATTATGCAATCGAGAGATTAACCGATCAACAGATTGAACCGTAATTTTATCAGCTAATTAAATCTCTTTTTCAGAAAACGATAACTAGATGGGTAGATTTTCAACCAGATTGTGAAGCGGTCCGAGTGACTGATATTAAGAAATTTATAGACATTAGACAGTGCGAAATTGAGGGCTTATTTTGAAGCTATTGCTGACTTATAATCTTCAATAAGAGAATCAATACGTTGACAGAATGAAAATACAAAGATGTTATATCGTATGGATTACGATAAATTGACGTAAATTGGTGTATAGTGCTAC
>CANRON010000086.1 GCA_947632245.1 uncultured Ignatzschineria sp.
GCCCTGATCTAATAGCACATCTGCCGCTATCTCTTCTACAGTAAAGTCGAGCAGGTCGATACTTTCATCATTATGCGAAATATCAATATTGACGTCTACATCATTATAGAGCGTTGATTGCGCATCATTAGGCACTACTTCAGTGTTTGTATCCGCAGCTTTGTCTTCATTTTTCACATCAGAGATAATCTCTTCAGTGATTATATTTTTTTTGTTTGTATTATCTAATGACGTCATGTTTAAAACCGATAATTAATGGATAACCTATTCACTCATTAGGTAATAGTCAAATGCCTCTAAAGCCTTACGTAACTCAAAAAGTGGCAACCCCATAATACCTGAATAACTGCCTTTAATGGACTCTATATAACCTGCCATCATTCCCTGAATTGCATATCCGCCCGCCTTATCGATAGGTTCTTGACTCTGCCAATAGCGCTCAATGAAATCATCTGGCAAAAATGAGAAGGTCACAGCACTTTCACTAAGCATTGTGACAAACTTTTCTTTTGTTGAATAGGTAACAATGCCCATTTCATCTTCTTTTTGAATCACTTCATGACCTACAAGCGTTAAAGCTGAGAATACTATATGTGTTTTATTAGAAAGTTTACGCATTATCTCATAAAAATGATCTCTACTTTCAGGCTTTCCAATAATCTCCCCATTCAAACTCAGCGTTGTATCTGCAGCTAACAATAGTGTTTTATTCGATAAGCGATGCCCATAACTCTCAATCGCCTTCAACGCTTTTTGCTCAGCCATCGATTTTACATAAACCTCCGGCATTATAAAAGGCTGAACGGATTCATCAATCTCAACATCGACCACTTCGTAAGGAATCATAAGTTGCTCAAGCAACTCTTTACGCCTAGGAGAACGAGATGCAAGTAAAATATTTAACTGGTCCATTATTTCTATTCCCATTATAAAAAATGATTTATCTCTTGATTGAAAAATTCTCTCAAAAGATAAATCAATTTTAATGATTATAATCGCAATGTGATTAGATCACTTCTGTGACCGAAATATCTTCAACCGGCACATTCGGTGCAACATCACCTTCTAAGAGCTGATAACGGCCATTTTGGTCAAAATGAATTTTAATCTTACGCTCTTTTTTCACGACGCCATCAGAATCCGACTGGAAAAACACGTAGTACCAAATATCAGGATCATAGACATCCATCACCAAAGGTGTTCCTAAAAGCAATTGAACTTCCTGCTTTGTCATGCCTGGCTTGAGATTTTCAAGGCGTGTTTGCTCAATATAGTTCCCTTGAACAACATCTACACGATGCATCGAGAACTTCGAGCATCCTACCGCCACTAATGCTATGCCTACAAGTAGAGCATATTTCATTTTAATCATTTTCAACATTCTCCTAGAAGTGTAGATGTAAATCATACCCTTTTTTGCAAAAAATTCTATCGATTATTTATCAAGTTCGAGCCAGCGCTCATACTTTTTCTCTAATGATTCTGTTTTTTGTGCCAGCTCTTCGAGCTTCTCAGTTTGATACTCATGACTTTCTTGATAGAACTCAGCCATCTGTACTAATGCGGTTAAAGCTTCAATCTCAGATTCAAGCCCACTGATAAGTCCCGGGAGTTTCTCTAACTCTTGGTTTTCCTTAAAGCTCAATTTACGCTTAACATCAGGCTTCACTTCTGTTTTTGGCTTATCTGTAGGACCACTCTTATTTGCGGTCGCATTCGCTGTTTTTTGTGCAACTTTTCGGGCATCACTCTCCGCTTTTTCTCGCGCTTTTACGCGCTCTTGCCAATCACTATAGCCACCAATATACTCTTCGATTCTGCCCTCTCCTTCAAATACAAGCACAGAAGTCACCACGCTATCTAAGAATGCGCGGTCATGAGAGATCAGTAAGAGCGTCCCTTCATAGTTTGATACAAGCTCTTCTAACAACTCTAATGTTTCAATATCAAGGTCATTCGTCGGCTCATCCATCACTAAGAAGTTAAATGGTTTTGCAAAAAGTTTTGCCAATAATAGACGGTTACGCTCGCCGCCTGAGAGAGATTTAACAGGACTTCTTGAGCGTTCAGGGGTAAACATAAAGTCTTGTAACCAACTAATTACGTGTCTACTTTTACCTTTTATTTCAATGAAATCACTACCTTCACCGACATTATCAATCACAGTCGCCTCTAGATCAAGCTTTGTGCGCAACTGATCAAAATAAGCAATCTCGAGCTGCGTTCCCATTTCAGCAACACCGCTATCTGGCGCTAAATCTCCCATCAAAAGTTTCACAAGCGTAGATTTACCGGCACCATTTGGACCAATAATACCGACCTTATCCCCTCTCATAAGCGAGAAGTTAAAACCTTTAATAAGCTCTTTGCCACCCAATGTTAGATAAACATCTTCCGCCAAAATAACACGCTTACCTGATTGTTTCGCTTCTTCATGATGAAGCGTCGCTTTCCCTTGTCTATTTAATCGTTCTTTACGCTCTTCACGCATTGATTTCAATGCTCGCACGCGCCCTTCATTACGGGTACGTCTCGCTTTCACACCTTGACGAATCCAGACTTCTTCTTCCGCCAACTTTTTATCAAAGTTCGCATTTTCCTGCTCTTCATTATGCAATTCAATTGCTTTAAATCGCTGATAATCAGAATATGAACCCGGATATTCTGTTAAATTCCCACGATCAAGCTCTATAATTTTTGTCGCGATATTATCGAGGAAGTGTCGATCATGCGAAACAAAGAGAAGTGCGCCCTGATACACATCAACCAACGTCTTCTCTAACCATTGAATCATCTCAATATCAAGATGGTTCGTAGGCTCATCTAGTAAGATCAGATCGGGATCACTCACCAATACTCGCGCTAAAAGTACGCGGCGAATCCAACCACCCGAAAGCTCCTTCATAAGCTTTTGACCATCTAATTCAAGTCGCGTTAAAATTTCAGCAACACGTGCATCGAGTGTCCATGCGTTTAATCGATCAAGCTCTACTTGTAAACGTCCTAATGCATCTAAATCAACATTTTCCCCCTCATCAATCAAGGCGTGATATTGCTTTAATTTTTCACCAGCAACACTCAAACCACTGATGACAACATCATAAACGCTATCTTCAAGATCCTCTGGGATTTCCTGATCAAGTTTAGCGATCTTTAAATCACTACTTTGAACAATCTCCCCTTCATCCGGCACAACTTCGCGAGAGACAACCCGTAAAAGCGATGATTTTCCCTCACCATTTCTTCCTACTAAACAGACTCTCTCTCCTTTAGAAATGGCAAACGTCACTTCCTTTAAAAGGGGACGTGCACCATAGGCCAAAGAAATATCTTGTAAACGTAGTAGAACCATAAAAACCCTCAAATAGTGATTTAAAAAAGTTGCTATAAAGCAACTCTATTATATATTAATTTCAATATGTTATTGCCGTTAACTTTAAACCGGCACTATTCAGCTGACGAATCACTTTCCGATTCGAGCTCTATTTTATTCGGCATTTCGCCTTTACCCTCATCTGTAATCGTATTCACGGAAGGTCTGCCTTGCATAATCACAATTCCTTTAGGAATAGATTGATAATTCGCCTCCGCCTGCTCGATTAATCGATTCAACGCATGATAGTATACAGGAGTTACTTGTGATGAGATAAAGATCTCAGAAATAGGATCTTGCGTTTTGACCTCAAGATCAAAATAATCTAAATATTTTTCATATTGAAGCCCAAAATAGATTAATCCACCAACAAGTGCCGCCATAAGTAGGCCATATACTGCATGTCGTTTTTTAAACTCAAATCTCGGTTCTAAGTCCGCAGAGATTAAACGGACAATTCGCCCCGGATAGCCATACGAGAAGGCGTGCAATTTACGTAAATCACTCAATGAATATTGTGGCTCTTTACCAAAGTGTTGGTAAATATGGGTTACAAGCTCACTGACCTGCATATGATTAATCGGACCAATTGTAAAACTATTAGAATGCATTAATACCTCTTTTGAAAAGATATCTTGCGTATTGAGATCCATAAAGAGGGCGATGACAAGATGTGCTTGTCGATAACGCCCTGAACTATTAATCTTTTCTTTAGTCCGATACAAAAAAGCAAGCTCTTCTTGCGTCAGCTTTTCAGCATCATCTACAAGCAGCACCATCTTAATGCCAGTCGGTGGAATCTCTTGTAAACGTTGAGTAATTGCCGTTTCATCTTCCGTCGTATCGAGCATTTGTGCCACTTGCTGCAAGATAGGTGCCCTACCAGCAACAATACATCTTGCGACGACATGCTCGTGATTATCCAATCGCTGGCTTAACTCTGCCATAAAACGTGTTTTACCACACCCCGATGGGCCATATATGGAGTAAAAATCACCACGATTAGTAATAATATGTTGTTCTACTTTGCCTAAAACCTCTTCTGTGGGTCCAAGTGGAAGCCATGGCAGGTTTTGGAAAAGGTCTTCTTTTCGCATTTATGGTGTACCAAATTCGATAGCTTCAACGATAAATTCCTCAGGAACCTCATCTGTCATAATCGCTTTACCTACAGACTCAAGCAGCACAAATCGAATTTTCTGTGTGAGGTTTTTCTTATCTAAACGCATTACATTTAAAAACTGATCCGGCGTAAATGAGACGGGAGAAACACACGGTAAGTCAAAAAGATGCAATAAAGATGTAATGTAGAGTTGATCTTTCTTGCTTATTAAACCCATACGGCAAGAGAGATAGCCTGCCATATTAATCCCGATTGCAACTGCTTCACCATGTAAAATACCTTGGTATTTCATTAACCGCTCAATTGCATGCCCGAATGTGTGCCCGAGATTTAAAGTCGCGCGAATGCCCGTCTCTCGCTCATCTTGGTCTACAATCATTTTCTTGCACTCACACGAGTGATAAATCATCTCAGCAAGAATCTCAGGGTCCTTTGCAAGAATGGCTTGATAGTTTAGACGCATCCACTCTAAAAATTCGGCATCCTGAATAAATCCATATTTCAAAACTTCAGCAAGTCCACTGACATATTCTCGTTGAGGAAGTGTTTTTAAGAGAGAGAGATCAATCAAAACACGCTTTGGCTGATAAAACGCACCAATCATATTTTTACCAAGCGGATGATTCACGCCCGTTTTACCGCCGACAGAACTATCCACCTGTGACAAGAGGGTTGTCGGCACTTGAATGAAATCAATACCACGCTGATAAGTGCTCGCAACAAAACCACCTAAATCACCAATTACGCCCCCCCCGAATGCAATGAGCAAGCTTCTACGATTAAATTCAAGCTCAAGCAAGCGCGTATGAACCGCTTCAAAAGATTCTAAGTTTTTAAATCGCTCGCCATCTTCAATAATAACGACTCGATCACGATTACCATCTACCAAGGAGAGTATCCGATCTGAATGCAGCGCATAGATTGTATTATTCGTCAAAACGAGGCGCTGCTCATAGGGAAATTCATCAGTAAATTTCATGGATGCCAAGAGATTTTTATCAATCTCGATATCGTACGAACGTTCCGCTAGTTCTACTGTGAGAGTCTTCATTTTTATCTATTTCCTACAAGCCATTCTGGATGGGGTGTTTTTCCGTGAACAATACTCTCTATAATACCATTAACGACAATCTTTGGCGGGATATTGTCTGAGAAAACAATATACTCTGCAGCATCACGATAGAGGGGATCTCTCACCGTATATAACTGCTTTAAAACGTCTTGAGGATTAGCTGTTTGAAGCAGAGGCCGCTGCGTATCACTCCGAACCCGTTCAAATTGAGATTCCGGCGGAACATTCAAATAAATCACTATTCCATTTTCCTTAAGTTTTTCTCGATTTAAGGGCTTTAATATCGCGCCGCCACCAGTTGCTAAAACGATCCCTGTGAGCCCCGTTAAATTTTCAATCGCTTTCTCTTCACGCTCTCGAAAACCAGCCTCCCCTTCTATCTCAAATATATAGGGAATACTCACACCCGTAGTATCTTCAATATGTTGATCACTATCGACAAAACCAAGCCCTAGCTCAGCTGCTAGCATTTTTCCAATCGTTGTTTTTCCGGATCCCATGGGCCCCACTAAAAAGATATTCATTTGATCCAAAACTCCCATATGCTCTTGAGATCTAATATTTCCCCTACCCATCCTCAGGCTTACTCTCATTTCATGAATAGATAGATAGATAGATTTAAAATGATATTTGAAATTTTATTTCAAGTACTCATCCAGAACCGCGCTTTCTTACTTCATTTAAACGCGTTATATAAGTAGACTCAAATATTTTTCAATTCAATCAATAAATCAGTGTATCAACTATCCTTGGACTAATAAATATTAATAGCTCTGCTTTTCGTTTACTATTTGTCTCTTTTTTAAACAAAGTGCCGATAAAAGGGAGTTGACTTAAAAAAGGGACTTCAGAGGTACCACTGACATTCTCATATTCATATATTCCCCCCAAAACAATTGTCTCACCATGCCCTACAATCGCTTGTGTTTTCAGCTCTTTTTTAGCAATAATTGGCTCACCCTTTGGGCTATAACCTGCAACCTCATCTTTAGATATAAAAATATCGATCATGATCTTATGATTCGGTGTGATCTGTGGGACAACATTAAGCTCCATGACGACCTCCTTAAATTCCGTATTCGTCCCATCATTAGAGCTCGTCGAGTATGAGACCTCAGTCCCCTGCTTGATATATGCCGCTTTTCGACTAGTCGTTAAAATCGTAGGGTTAGAGATCATTTCACCCCGCCCTTCAGATTGCATCGCCGAAATCTCAAGCCCTAGATTAAGTCCATTCCCTAATACCATATAGGCCATTGAAAAATTAGGGACTGCCACGCCTAAAGAAGTTAAATTTCCTAATGCACCCCCAAAGTTACCGGTTCCTGCTTGTTCCGGCAAGATATTCCCCCCGATATTTTGAGATCCACGCGCATAGCTCATCCCCCAATTCACGCCTAACTCTTTCGCAAAATCATCAAATGCCGCGACAATATAGGCAGAAATTTCCACCTGTTTTGCCGGCTGATCTAATTTTTGAATCAGCTGACGTATTTTTGCTACTTCCTGACGCTGATCCGTAATAATAATTTGATTCAGTCGTTCATCAAAGCCTATTGAGTGTGTGTAGTGCCGTTCAGCACCACCATCAAACTGATGTGATTCTAACATGGAGATCAAATTTGCAGCTTCTGCATAATTAAGTGTAATCACTTCGGTGACAAGTGGTCCTTTACTCACGCGATTGATCGCTTTATCGTCAGCGATAAAAATCACATCATTGCGTATGATTTTTTGTAATCCCGTATAGAGCAAAATAGTGTCTAAAATTTCATCGAATGTCATCTGATTTAAATGCAGTGTGATTAACTGCTCAGCAGAAGGATGAATAATAATATTTTTACCACTCTCCTTTGCAAGCAAATGGGTAATATAAGACAAGCTCATATTTTGAAATGAAAAAGAGATCAATCCATCCCCGGATACTGATGACGCACTATCTTCTGAAAGCGATTGTAAGCTGATCTCTGGAAATCCTACTAAATCAACCTTGTCACGACTATTATACACATTAATTTCTTGCGTAAATTCTTGAGCCAATACAGGCTTTATTAAAAATAGGGGTAAAATCAGGCTAACGATTATAACCGGCCCTATACTTTTTACCACAAACGCTCTTATCACAAAAAATAGTATGTATAATTGCGAATAATAAGACAGATTGAATCTCACCTGTTTTCGCGTTTGATTAATGATTTGTGCCGCTCTCAATAATAATTCCCTCGCTATGAAACTGATAACCATGACCAAGTGCATTTTCAGAAATCGTTATAAATAATCCCTCACCATTTTGGATAATGGCATGCCGCGCTTTCACC
>CANRON010000087.1 GCA_947632245.1 uncultured Ignatzschineria sp.
GCGGGAAGAAGAATAGAGGATACGATCAATGTAAGGAGTGATTTTTTATATATCATTTGAGTTTTATTGAATTTGAGTAGAGGTGAGTATTTTTTATAGAAAAACGAGACCGCTGATCAGTATTTGGGTTAAATAGACACACGCGGTTAGATCTTATTTATTGATATCTCATGTGTCAGAGATCAATAAGCGTATGACATTGTACCGCATAACCCTATAAAGAGGGGTTATGCCATTAAGAAAGAGGTCATGGCAAGAGATCCTAAGACGGATTGATCATTAAAAATAAGCAGTTCATCCGTCTTATCTTGAAGCCCTAGTGTATAGAGTAGCGGCAGATAATGCTCATCTGTTGGAATGGAGAGGTTAAAGGCAGCTCCTTGATGTTTGAAGTCGATGAGTTTTTGATGCTCATGCGTAATTACCATATCGCGCATCGCGATTCGCGCTTCTTCTGCCCAGTCATGCCCGCCTTCTGGATTGTTAAAGTCTAACCGGCGAAGATTATGGACGATATTGCCACTTGCAATGATTAAAATTCCGCGTTGGCGTAGGGCACTCAATGTTTGCGCTAGCTCATAATGGGCTAGTGGCGATATCGACATATCGAGGCTAAGCTGGAGTGTTGGGATATTAGCATTGGGATAAATATGACAAATCACCGCCCAAGTCCCATGATCTAAGCCCCATTGGTGATCAAGATGAATATGCGCATTGATCGCCGTGATCTCTTTGGCAAGGCTGGGATTGCCGGCTGCCGGATACTCCATATCATAAAGTGCTTGTGGGAAATTATAAAAATCATGAATCGTTTGAGGATTTTCCATCGCCGTGACAAAGGTTCCTTGCGTCTCCCAATGCGCTGAGATACAGAGAATGGCTTTGGGTTCTGGGAGATTCTCGCCGAGGACATTCCAGTTGTGCGTAAATTGGTTTTCGGTGATCGCATTCATAGGGCTACCATGGCCTAAAAACAACATGGGCATCTTGGGTGTGCGCGTAAATTTTTCAGAGAGTTTTGAAAATTGTTGAAGATTCATAGAAAACTCCTATTTGACTTCCCGCAGGGAAGTAAGTTGAGAGAATTTATTATTGTGCGGTTAAAAGTTAGGCTTATATTCAAAGCCACTTTGTGCAGTATGGTCTGTAAATACATCTAATCGCTGCTTACGCGTGAGATATTGATTAATGAGTATATTCGGGAAAATTTCAATTTTAGTATTGAATGACTCTACATTCGCATTAAAAATACGAATACTGGCGGCGATATTCCCCTCAAGCTCTGAGAGTTCACGCATAAAGCTTTGATAAATTTCAGAGGCTTTTAGGTCAGGATAGTTTTCTGACACCATATGAATGTTTGCGAGGAGTGTTTTTGATTGTTCATTCACAGCTTTCAGGGCATCGATATCTGTATGGCAGGGAGAGATGTTTTTAAGTGCCGTACGTAATTGCGTGACATTTTGCAAAACGGACGCCTCATGAATTTTATACTCCTTCACCATCTTTTCGAGGGTTGGCAGAAGTCTGTTTTTCTGGAGCTCTTGTGTAATGACATCTGCCCAAGCACGTTGGCAAGCATTGTGAAAAGCAATAATACTATTATGTGTACCCATGATATAGGAGATCAGGAGAATAATCAGGATCGTTATAATAATGAGGGTGATAGACATAAATAAGCATCCTAAGAAATGAAAGGGGGAGTTTAAAAATCTGTCTTTATTGCTGACTCAGATAGCCTATTATAGAGCGAAATGATTGAAATAGGCGGAGAACACGTTAAAAATTATTGTCACTTTCATTGAGAATAATTGCAATTTTATCTAAGGAGTCTCGGAACTCAGGGATTTCTGTGATGGCATTAATTTCCGCCAAAAAATCGTCGACATGATTAAGATTGAATTGATTTGTAGGCGTACGTAGATAATCATTATTAAAAGCAATCAGTAATGAGTGGTTATCCGCTAACTCTATCTGCATATCCTGAAGCTGTTTGTTCATAGTGAGCAAGCATTCAACGACTCTGGGCTTGAGAAATTTGGCGGCAATATGCGAGGCTGAAGCCTTAACTTGAAGTTTGTCTCTAAACTCAAGTGATGCGGGGAGATAATCACTGGGATTTTTATGAGTGCGCCGTTGTCTTTTTTTAATGATAAGAACAGGGAACGTATGGGGATGATCTATTTTACTGTCGAAATTAAAGCCCTCGAGTGGAACGATAAAGCCAAAACGATCATGATGTTCTAGTACACTTTTGGATGTTTTTTTACCATCCTTATCGATCTCTTCTGTAATATGCTCATCTACATAATGAAACTGATAGTAGTGAAAAGGAAATTCCCCTGAATCATGGGTATGCGTTCCCTTTAAAACGTGCCATATTTCTCGTGAATGATTACCCCGGTTGAAGTCTGTAAAACGAGAGTTGAGTGCGGTTATTGAAAACTCAGGTGAATGGATAGGTTCTAATTGCTGATCGAATAAAAGATCACGGTAGAAAATTTTCTGCGCTATGGCGTTTACAGCGCGGCATCGGCGTAAAAAACGCGATATGAGGATAAAGCCAAGAATCCCAGACAACCCCGCGATAAAGAGAAGGAATCCTTCCTGGGTTTCTAAGAAAAAGGTGAAGGAGACTAGAAAGGTGATGATATTCAGCGTGAAATAGAGATAGTAATCCCGCTGATCAAATTTAAAGTTTCCCTTAAACAAACGCGCAGCCTCAATCAGCTCGACGAGATCTTGAGGCGACTTTGCATTATGAATCACAGAATCAGCGTTATCGATAAAGGTCTGTAATGAACGATTATGTTTGATCATGGCTAACTCTGCGAAAGGGTCTGTTTACTTTATGGGCGCTGTGTCACTAGGCTCTTTAAAAATCGTATAACGCACTGTATAAGAGATCGTTTTACTCGATTTTGCCGGGATTTCAAGCTCCCATACTGCTGTGTCATTGACGATTTTGGCATCCCTACTTTGTTTAATCAGCGCCCAGTTGGTATTTTGGCCTGGGTAGAAGCTCTCCTCAACCGTTGTTTTTACCGCCTCATCTTTGGCATTATTAAGTGTTAACTGATAACTCACTTCCCACTCGTCAGGATTGACGATCGAGTATTGTGATTGTGCGCGTTTTAAAGTGACATCAAATGCTTTACCGGTATTCAGGACAATATTTTGTTTGACCGGTGTTGCCGGAATCGAATCTTCTCCTAAGAAAGAAGTCCCCTTGTCACTATGTTGGTAGAGTCTGACAACACCTTCAGGGAGAGGGATTCCTAAAAATGAATCCTCATTATTCACAAACTCAATGGTTGCACTTGCATTTTGTAATTGATCTGAACTTGCCTCTCTATTAGTGCTGCTTATATTATTGAAGGCATAGTTTTTCGTAAAAGGAATCCCTTCTTTCGTAAAGAGTGCGATTTGCGTCTGTTCTTGATTACTCAGTGTTGATGTATTAGGAATTGCATAGAGATGGTAATCACCTAAACTGCTCGGCATAATATTTCCGCCGGCACCTCTTGGCATGGCATCTGCGGACATCATTTTTAACTCCGCCATCATCCGCGGCGCATTTTGACGAACCAAGTTCACTTCGCCGGCAATGAGATTAATTTTAAAGTCTTTATAGTCCATGCCACTCATATTGTTGAGCGTTGCCCAACCTTCAAGGCGTAAGCGCTTGTGATCATCATCAATTTTTGCGATATAGTCGGCATTCCAAGAGATACCACGTGTCAGATAATTGAGATCAGCACGATAAGCAGAAGGAGTATTTGGCAAATTTGTCATGATGACAGAAAGTACCGGAGTTGTATTTAGCCCCTCTGGAATGTGCGTAAATGAGAGTCTTGCATCTGCTGGTAATCCCGCTTCAACACGATCTTTATATTGAAGTAATATGCCGCCATTACTTGAGAGTATTTTTGCCGTCTCTGTTTTTTCCTTACCATTGATGCTTGTAATTACATTGACATCACTGCCAACAGAGTAATCAATCAAAGCATTAGGGGAGAGAAGATTGCGGTTTAATTTTTTTTCGGTGATATGCGGAACAGCATTTTTACTGTTTTCAGGGATAAAGGAGATCATTAAAGATTCCATAATCGTTTCAGGCGCGACATTGGGCAGGAAAAGCTGCTTTTGCGCATCACTGAGCTGAAAGTCACGAGATTCTGCAACGAGCGCTATGCCACCTTGATAGATGGAAATGACGGGTTGTTCCGAAATGTCTGTGTTTGTCTTTGCAGCGAATAGCGGGCTCGTCAATGCAAGAGAGGAAACTAAGAGAATCGGTAATTCTTTTTTGAATGGAATCTTCATAATCGATGGTGCTCCTTCAAGAGTGATTGAATCTAAAATGCTAACTGATCTTTACATAAATTGTTGAAAAAAATGATAGACATAATATAACCCTTTTATCTCGTTTAACTGCTGACGAGATATAGATAATCTATCGTCTATTATCGGCATTTTTATAGTATTTGTTTATTATTTTATCAAAATGCCGGGATTACCGATTTGGATTGATCACTTCTTATGCTAAAAATAGGGTAGCGCATTTATTTATCGAAGGAGATTGTCATGACATCAGATTTGATGAAGCACATATTATCCGAATCACGCATCAAGCTTGGTGCAACACCAGCAACAAAGGAAGAGGCAATTCGAGAGGTTGGCGAATTGTTACTTTTAGAAGGTGCTGTTCTGGAGGGATTTACAGAAAGTATGCTGAAGCGGGAGTTAATCTCAAATACTTATCTCGGGATGGGCGTTGCGATTCCGCATGGTATGGTTGAGGATAAATCTTTAATACAAGAAGATGCAATTGCAATCTTACAAGTGCCCGAGGGGGTGAGTTGGAGTGGTGATGATCGCGCGCGCTTAATTGTCGCAATCGCTGCAAAGAGCGATAATCATATTGAGGTGCTTAAGCGCTTAACGCACCTTATTCAAGATGAAATATTACTGCAAACTCTGTCTCAAACAACTTATCCGCAGCAGGTCTTAGCCGCTTTCCAAGAAGATATCTCCTTGCCTAAAGATGTGGAAATCATACCGCTCGCCACCGACTTACCGGAAAAATTTCCTTGGGTGATTGATTATCCTTCTGGATTACATGCTCGGCCCTCGACAACATGGGCAAATGCCGCAAAAAAGCTCGGCGTTAAAATTCAAGTCCGGCATGATCAGGCGGTTGCAGATGCTGCAAATATGGTTTCACTTTTACAATTAGGTTTAAAAGCGGGAGATGCGATTGTGGTCTCGGCAGAGGGTGACAATGCGGCAAGTGCATTAGCAGACTTTAAGTCGGTCATGATTGGACTTTCAGCGCAGGAGATTCTGGATGCTGAAAAAGCGAAAGAAGCGCTCTTAAGCACAAATCATCAAGGCTGGATTCCGGTAAATGCGATTACCCCGATTCTCGGCGTTGCTGCAAGCCCCGGATTTTCAATCGGCGAGGTCTATCGTTTAGAAAATGAAATTTTAACCATTGCAGATACGCCAGAATCATTGAAAACGGCAACCGATAAACTCAATCGTGCGTTAGAGAAAACAGGGCTCCAAATGCGCTCAATCATTGATGATACAACCCGTAGATTAGGCGCTAAAGATGCAGAGATTTTTAGTGCACAAACTGCCTTTTTAGAAGATCAAGCCTTGATGACACTGGCTTGCCAAAAGGTGGTAGAAGGTCATGGGCTCGCTTGGTCTTGGCATTATGCGGTTGAAGAGAGCGCGAAAAAGCTGGGGAGTAATAGTAATCCTTTCATTGCCGCAAGGGCGATTGATTTGCGAGATATTGGGCAAAGAGTGCTTGAGAATATTGACCCAAGTTTAAAGCGGCATTCGCTCAATGATCTGCCGGAGGGAGAATTTATTATTGTTGCAGATGACTTAACGCCCTCTGATACCGCTGGCTTAAATCCTCAAAAAGTCAAAGGGATTGCGACACGATTAGGCGGGCCGACTTCGCATACGGCAATTTTAGCGCGAACGTTAGGAATTCCGGCAGTGGTTGCGCTCGGTAAAGGATTTAAAGTCGCAGAGGGAGATATTTTACTTATCGATGGTGATGCGGGGCGCGTATATAACAATCCTGATAGGGAAAACTTAATCGCAGCCAAAAAATGGATACAAACGATTGAAGAGAAAAGAGTGCTTGCGGAGAAAGATCGCCAATTGCCGGCGACATCTACCGATGGCAAACAGATGATTATCGGCGCGAATATCAATCGCCCCGACCAAGTTGCATTAGCACTGACAGAAGGGGCTGAGGGCGTTGGGCTTATGCGCACGGAATTCCTCTTTTTAGAAAGAGGCGATACGCCCTCAGAAGATGAGCAATATGAGACCTATAAAGCGATGGGTGAAAAATTAGCAGGTCGCCCGTTGATTGTCCGGACTTTGGATATCGGCGGTGATAAGCAAGTTGCGCATTTAGCGCTCCCTCATGAAGAGAATCCCTTTTTAGGGGTACGCGGTGCACGGCTTTTGCTTCGGCGCTTAGATTTAATGTTGTCACAGTTAAGAGCACTCTACCGCGCGGCATTTGATGTGCCGAATATTCAGATGATGTTTCCGATGATTACCTCTGTTGCTGAAGTGATGAAGCTAAAGGAGTATTGCGAGGCGGTGAGAGTATCACTAGATGCGCCCCAAATAGACATTGGCATTATGATCGAAGTGCCGGCAGCGGCAATATTGGCGGATAAGCTGGCAGAACATGTTGATTTCTTCTCCATTGGTACGAATGATTTAACACAATATGTCCTTGCAATTGATCGGCAAAATCCGGATCTAGCGGCAGAAGCAAATGGGCTTCATCCTGCCGTTTTAAGAATGATTGACGCGACCATAAAAGGGGCGAAAAAATATCATCGGCCGGTCGGCGTATGCGGCGGTTTGGCCGGAGATCCCTTTGGCGCCACCATTTTAATGGGCTTAGGAATCGATGAGCTATCGATGACACCAAGAGATATCCCTGCAGTCAAAGCGCGCATACGGAGCTACTCTTTTGAAGCGATGCAGCGCCTTGCTGAAAAGGCCTTAGCAATGGAGAGCGCAGAAGAAGTAGAAAGCTTAAAAGGAGAAGAGGCATGAGTATTATAACGGTTACACTCAATCCGGCGATTGATCAGACAATTACGATTGATCAGCTCACGGTCGGCGCGGTTCATCGCGCGGAATCTGTTCATTATAATGCCGGCGGAAAAGGCATTATGGTGGCATCGTGTTTGGCAGAATGGGGATTAACAGAACTCTCTGCGACAGGTTTTTTAGGCGAAGATAATGCCGG
>CANRON010000088.1 GCA_947632245.1 uncultured Ignatzschineria sp.
TCAACAGCAACGCCTATTGGGCGTCTAAGCCAAGGCGGCGATAGCTCCGTTAAGAAAATTGCAATCCCAAAACTCACGGGGACCGCAATCACAAGTGCAATGACAGATGTAACGATCGTACCGTAGATCGGTACCAATGCACCAAACTCATCCATCGGCGCATCCCAATCTTTCTCCCATAAGAATCGCAATCCAAACTCTTTGATACTTGGCATTGATGCTACGATTAGAGAGATCATGATTCCTGTTAATAGAATCAGAACAAAGATAGCGGATGATTTCACCCCAAAGGCAAATAGCCTATCAGGAATCGGAGATTGTGGATTTTTTATACTTTTCATAGAATCTCTTCTTTAAGTAATGTAATGAATTGATGCCGTTGATCATTATCTGATCGGTTTTTCTACTACCTATTTTAAGCGGAAAACCCAACCCTGAGATTTGTGACTCTGGATTGGGTTTTTCGTTCATTTTAGCTATCTTTCGATAATCTAAACTTACTTGATTTCAAGATCAGTTTTTAACGTCTCTTGAATGATTGACACTACATTCTCTGGTAATGGTGCATAATCAAGACTGATTACGATCTCTTGACCTTGCTTACCGTAACCCCAATTAAAGAAGTTTACGATTTCATTCGCAACTGCTGGCTTAGTTTGCTCTTTGTGAAGCAAAATAAACGTTGTTGCCGCTAAAGGCCATGCATTTTTACCAGCTTTATCCGTTAAGTCTTGTACAAAAGACTCATTCCACTTGATCTCTTTAGCAGCTGCGCTAAATGAATCAATACCTGGGCTTACGATTTCGCCATCTTTTGAAACGAGCTTAGTGTAGCTTAAGTTATTCTGTTTTGCATAGGCATATTCAACATAACCAATTGAACCTTCGATACGTTGAACGAATGCTGTAACACCATCGTTACCCTTACCACCGATACCGATTGGCCAGTTTACTGTTGAACCGCTGCCTACTTTCTCTTTCCAAGCATCATTTACTTTCGCAAGGTAGCCCGTGAAGATGAATGAAGTCCCTGAACCATCCGCACGACGTACAACTGAAATATCTTGGTCTGGTAAAGTTAATGTTGGGTTTAATTTTGTAATCGCTGGATCATTCCACTTTTTGATATTCCCCAAGTAGATATCACCTAATGTTTCGCCATCTAATACTAATTCATTGGTTTTGATGCCTTCGATGTTTACTGCTAATACAACGCCGCCGATCAATGTTGGGAATTGGATTAAACCTTTCTCTTTCAATTGCTCTTCTGATAAAGGTGCATCTGATGCGCCAAAATCAACTGTGCGTGCGTCAATTTGCTTGATACCCGCTGAAGAACCGATTGATTGGTAGTTGATACGATTTCCCGTCTCTTTTGCATACTCAGCTGCCCATTTCGCATATACGGGTGCTGGGAATGATGCGCCTGCACCTGTCACAGTAACAGGGCTTTGTGCCATTGCAACTGATCCTACTGCTACGCCAAATGCCACTGCTGCTGTTAATTTTGCGATTCTGCTTTTGATAGTTTTCATTCTAAAACTCTCCTAAGTGTACAAAGTTTAAAAGTTTATGATTTAAGGAGACGGGTCTGATTTATTTGAGTTCGTTCCCGCGACTGAAGACAGTATATAAATCGTATGTGACAACGATGTAACAAAGGAGAATTAATCTATCAAAAACGAGGGTTAAATCTATCTTCAATCCCTCAAAGCAAAACCTCAATATTGTCTAATAGCCGAGTATTAGCCACTTTTGCCGCAACTAATATGACAAGCAACTTTTCCCCTTCGCTCGGAATTTTGAGTAATTTTTGATCTCTAATCGCTAAATAATCTACTTCAAAATCGTTGCTTTGTAACAATTGTGTCATCTCTTTTTCAAGATTGTGATAATACTCTGTCGTTAAATGACCGTTAGATGATGCCTCTTCAATCTGCTGCTTCATAGCTTGTAACGTTTGTGATAATTGTAAAGCGTGCATTTTCTGGTCTTGAGAGAGATAACCATTACGACTTGAAAGCGCAAGCCCTTGTAGACTACGCTCAATATCTACGGGAATAATCGAGATATTAAAGTTCAAGGCACGCACCATTGCTTCAATCACTTTCAATTGCTGGTAATCTTTTTTACCGAAGCAGGCATAATTGGGGGCAACAATATTAAAGAACTTCGCAACAACAGTCGCAACCCCTTCAAAATGTCCCGGGCGATCTCTGCCGCAAAGATCATCAATGAGAGAGGCCGGCGGCGTAATGATAAAGGGTGCATCTTCATAGAGGATTTCCGGCGTTGGCAAAAAAAGTGCAGAAACGCCGGCTTGCGTAAGCTTTTCCATATCGGCATCGAGTGTTCGTGGATAGCTCTCTAAATCTTCACCCTCACCAAACTGTAACGGATTGACAAATATAGAGACAATCACAGTCGGAGAATATTTTTTCGCTGTTGCTACGAGAGATAAATGCCCAGCGTGTAAATTCCCCATTGTCGGTACAAATGCAATCTCACCCTGCGCCGCGCGCCACTGTCTTACTTCTTCAATACTCTTTAATACCTTCATGATGCTTCGAATCTCCTTTTGTCTGCAATCTATTATAAAAAATGCGTTATAAAGTTTTACCAAAAATGGTTATTGGAAGCTATGCTCTTCGGCCGGGAAACTGCCTGCTTTCACTTGCGCTACATAGGCTTTAAAAGCGCCTTCAATAGACGCATCCCCGTTTTTACTACTCTCGGTTAAGAAATTCTTCACAAATTTCGGCATCACATCGCCTTGCATCCCGAGCATATCGTGCATGACAAGCACTTGCCCATCTGTTTGATTACCGGCACCAATGCCGATGACTGGAATATTGAGTGCGATACTGATTGCTTCGCCGACTTCTGCCGGTACACACTCGACCACAATTAATTGCGCACCGGCATTTTGATGCGCGCGCGCTTCTTCAATGAGTTTCGCGGCATATTGCAATTCTCTACCTTGCACACGATAACCGCCCATTACATGGACTGATTGCGGTAACAATCCAATATGCGCACAAACCGGAATCCCTCTTGTGGCCAAAAACTCCGTAATTTCAACAAGCTCTTCTCCACCCTCAATTTTCACCATTTCAGCGCCGGCTTTCATCAAGGCTGTTGCCGCATAAAAAGCATCTTCTTTACGCGCTTCATAAGTACCAAAGGGCATATCTGCAATAATAAATGAGTATTGATTGTGTCGAAGCACATTTTTCGTATGATAAATAATGTCATCAAGCGTTACAGGTAAGGTAGAGTTGTGACCCTGCACAACCATTCCCAGTGAATCTCCGACTAAAATGGTATCTAATTTTGCAGATGCCATCGTTCTTGAAAAACTTGCATCATAACAAGTTAACATCGTGATTTTTTCGCCTTCATTTTTCATTCTCTGAAGATCTGTAACTCTAACCTTACGCATATAACCTCCCTAAGACCCTAGTGGATCTATCTCACTAAATATCCATATTCTTCAAAACTCGCTCTATTTGAGCGATGACCTGCCTATCGATTGATCAATCTCTATCATAAAGAGACCTTATAGATTAGTCCTTTTTACCCCAAGAATCCAATTACTAAAATAGTCCTGATTTTGCTACACTTGAAGACCTATTATGTATTGTGATATTCACTCTCTAAATTCATTTCTGCAATACTTAATCTCCCCCCTCTTTATTCAAACTTATCCGTTTCTCGTATATAAATACCATGCGCTACCAACATTTAAATTCTATTCATCCGCTGATTAGTGATTATCTTCAAAAACATATCACTCCAGGCGATACCGTCATCGATGCCACACTCGGTAATGGCTTTGATACGCTTAAAATCGCAGAGATTCTAGATGGCTCTGGAAAAATATATGGTTTTGATATTCAACCTTTAGCGATTGAAAATAGCCGAAAATTACTCGCGTCATTACCAGAGCCGAAACCGACCATTACACTTATTGAGGCGAGCCACGCGGACTTTGAGCACTATATCCATGAGAAAATTGATTTTATTATCTATAATTTAGGCTATCTTCCTAAAGGCGATAAAGAGATTACCACCCAAGCTGAGTCTACAATTCAGAGCGTGCAATCGGGTCTTTCTCTATTACGGGGCAATGGCATAATGCTCATTGCTGTTTATCATGGACATGATGCCGGAAAATCAGAAAAAGCGGCGCTTGAATCTTTTCTCTCTGCGCTAGATCAAAAGCAATTCAATGTCTTAAAGCAACAGTTCATTAATCAAAAAAACAGCCCTCCTTTTATATATGTCATCGAGAAAGCAAACAATCATGTAGAATAATGACCTACAATTGATAACCTTTGATTAGCCACTTTGATATATTTTAGATATTTCCCCATAAGCCTAAACGATTGATGAAACTAGACCGCATATTTATCACCGCTACCCTTTTAGTGCTGCTCCTGCATATTGGTGCGGGCATGCTTTTGGTACATGATGAAAAAAGCCGTATTCTATTTTATCAATCGGAACAATCGCTGCCGATGGATATCATGCAACTGATACCAGAAGAAGATCTTGCCGCGCAGATGCCGGAGATGGATTTGTCACTCCCACAAGAAGATTCTAGTGAGAGTAGCGAAGCCCCTGAAAGCCCGTTTTCTGAGCCTGAGAAATCATTAGAAGATCAAGCTACAGAAGAGGAGCAATCTGAAGAGGAAAAAGCTGAAGATAGCGAATCAGCAGCAATTAAAGAAGAAACCGCGCCAAAAATGGCACAAACGCGCGAAGATGCACAAGAGAGTGATGAACCAGAAACCCCAGAATATCAAAAAGGGATGTCTAAAGGGTCTGATCTCATGAAAGAAGGGCTTCGTCCTCCCCGTGAAGATGGCGAATATCGCCGCATTGTGGGTACTGATACCGACCCTTATAAACAGCTTGTTGAAAATGCAATTACAATGCTCGAAGATACGCCATTTTTAGATAAAGAGTGGCAAGATTCCCCAATAGACGATGATGCGCCGACTTATTACTCACCCGAATTTTTTGAGTATCTGCGGAAGTTTAATCCGCAAGAACCCATTAATAAGGAAGAAGCCTCCGAATCTGAAGAACCACCAATACCAACAGAAGCAGAACTGAGTGATGAAGACCAATTTGGCGCCGGAAAACCGGTGACGTTGATTGTCAACATGATCGCCTCCCCTGAAATTGAAGCCTTAAACGAAGAGATCGCTAAGAAAAAAGAAGCGGAAAAGGAGCGGTCAATCAGTAGGAATATCTTCAATGCTGCCGGCAGTCAGATTCGTCGATTGGAGTATAATCTTGCGCTCGCATCTAGTGAATGTTATGAGAAACATATTCAAGGACAAAGCGCTCGGCATACCTTGACAGTTATGATCCTTGAAAAGCCACTACGCGTCGGTATTCGCCGCAGCAGCGGAAGTACAGCACTTGATTCATGCGTGACTAAGATGACGCAACAATTGATCAAAATCCCCGCAGAAATGGAGCGTATTCGCAAATTCGCCCCAAGACTTGGGGAAGCTTATATATTAAATGCAACATTCTAATGTCATTTTTCTCATTTAATGTGTTGTTAGGTATTTCATTGGGTATTCTTTTATAGGTTTAAAATCGCTATTTGAAATATTCATGATATTGTTCAGAAAACAGATTTAATGCAGATTCATCGAGACTTAAAAACTGCTTTGCTCGCTGTAATTTCTGTGTACAAATCTCTGCTGCCTCTAAGCCTGAAGCTGAAATATCCGCCTTTTTATACTCAGGGTAAAATTTTTCAACATCAAACATACCTGACAATAAAGCGTTCTCACCAACGAGGCTTTCATCCCTTTTTTTAGGGTAATATCGCCTTAAATCCCCAGCCGCATCTCGTATAATGCTTACTGAAAAAGGGCAGCCCATCCCTAAAATCCAGCGCCCATAGCTTGCAGACACTAGATCTACCCGCATTAATTGACCATCCTTATAGCGCCAATGCTCATCAAAGCTTTCAAAAAAACTGCTATGATCTTTATCCTTAAGCGTCCGAAAAACATCAATAGTCAGTGCTTGTTGAGTTTCTGTCATTAATACTCTCTCCGTAAACCCCGGGAGATTATTTGCTAAAAAATAGGGTTGTCTTGTATGCTCATCCGCAATCACAGCTAATTGACCACTCACTTCTTTTGCCTCCAAAAAGAGGGCTCTTTGATGATTATAAACATCAAAATCATCCTCCATTCGTAATGCTTTCCTCTGTCTTATCTCCTCATCAATATAGTGATGCATCAATGCTGCCTCGCTTCTGGAAATAACGGAGTTTCCTTCTGCATCGATTAATTGTACTAACAACCCACTATCTCGAGTGTCACTCTCTTGCAACACATCAAAAAGCTGTATATCAAAAAAAGTATTAGGCTGATTCCCACCTTTACTATTATGTAAATCAAGCCGTATTTCTCTCGTAAAATTGTCGACGAGCTTAACATCACGCTTATTCACTCGGTATTCACTATACTGCAAAAACTCTAGAGGTACTACGAATGTGAGATCTATAAAAGCCGCCTCATAATGCTTATAAGGATTTTCTGCTATCAACAACCTAATTTCTGCATTATCTGAATCAATACCGACTATATTGGCAACTCTCTCTTTATAAAAAATCTCAGTACTCTGTCGTTTTTCAAACCAAGGGATACCCCCAATGCCTATAAGTCCTACCTTTTTTATCCTGGATTCAGTAACCTGCGTGACACCTTCAATCACCTTGGTGGGCTTATAAGTGATAATAGCGTCTTGGATATTTTCTACGAGTAATCCCAGAACCTCTTTTTTATAAACATCATCCATCGCCACACTATAAAAGTCTTCCAGCTTTAACGTTAGTTCAATATGCTGTATATTCCAAAAATTATTGAGCAATAAGCGATGAATCCTATTACTCATAGGAGTGAATGCAAAAATAAGGACTAGCAATAAGGCGCCTATATATATTTTATATTTATAATTATTTTTCTTCATATAGGCCCCAAATAGACATAAAAAACAAATAAGCATATAACAGCTCATATATTTCAACTTGCCATTTAATACTACTATTATTCATCTATAAAATACGAATTAAGTACCCACTTCTAGATCTTCACACCTTTTTTAAATAC
>CANRON010000089.1 GCA_947632245.1 uncultured Ignatzschineria sp.
CCCCGTAATGAATTCAATAGCGCAATGCCTGCTCGTAAACTTAATGAACTTAAATGCGGTAAAACCGTCTGTGGAAAATGATATTTAAATGAAAAATATAGATTTTTAGCAAGGGGTGAAACCCATCGTTTCGAGCGCCTGCCTCGCCCGCCCATCTGCATTTCCGCCACTGAAACAGCTGCAATAGTATCATTCGACGTTAGGGAGATATTCTCAAGATCTGTATTGGTAGAACTCGTCACAAATCGAGAATAAATAGAAACAACATCTGATATCGGTGCCGAAAGTGATGCCATGATTGCTTCTCTATTTAAAGGAATATAACTTTCCCGCGTCACTAGAAGTCCTTTATCGCTATCATATTCATAAAGATCACTTGAACGCATCAACGTTTCAACACCATCAATAATATCATCTTTAGTAATACGCGAATAATGCGCACTGAGCTTCTGATGAAGAGAGTCTAGTTCATAGCTCCCTCTATCTGCCACTAAATTAAAAATTGCCGCTGTGACTATGAGCTCAGATTTTATTGTATTCATTTTAATTCCCCGACTGAAATATACTGCCTATGCTACTTTCTAATCAATAGCGTTTTATTCCGAGCATAAAAAAGAGTGCTTAAAAGCACTCTTTCAACTGATACTCTCTAGCGACTAGCTAAAGAAAATCACGCCAAACAATAAAGCCCAACCTACAATACAGAGTAAGGCAATAATGTAGAGCGGAAGCCTATATAAAAATACACTTTCTGACATAAATCTTTCCCCTTACATAATTTCTCAACTAATTGGTTCTATAGTACATTAACAACTGCATTTGCCGCAAGCTCAATGTTTTGATCATTGAGTGCCGCGATACAGATTCTCCCCGTATCGACAGTATAGATAGCATAGTCTTTTTTCAATTTAGCAACTTGATCTGCGCTAAGTCCGGAGTAAGAAAACATGCCGGCTTGATCATTAATAAAACTAAAATCAACTTTATCTTGTTTAGTATTAAGTAACTCAACAAATTTAGAACGCATATTCTTGATACGCTCACGCATCTCCGCAAGCTCTTGTTCCCACTGTGCGCGCAATGCATCATCTGCAAGCACATATTGGACAAGCTGCGCACCATATGAAGGCGGTGATGAGTAAATCGCACGAACCATCGTTTTTAACTGAGATGTAATACGTGCTTGCTCATCTTGATCTGCCGTAATCACTGTTAATGCGCCAATTCTTTCACTATATAATGAGAAAGACTTCGAAAATGAAGTCGCGATAAATACCGGCATCTCTTTTTCTGCAAAAATATGAATCGCAGCCGCATCTTCTAAAATACCTTTTGAAAACCCTTGATATGCCATATCTAAAAAGGGAATTAAATTACGCTCTTTAAATAGGTCTGCCACTTTTTGCCACTGCTCGACAGTCAAATCCGCACCGGTTGGGTTGTGGCAGCAAGCGTGAAGCACAACGATAGATTGCTCAGGAATTGATTGCATCGCATTGAAAAATGCATCGAAATCGACACCTTTTGTCTTTTCATCAAAATAGGGATAATCTTTTACTTCAAAGCCTGAGCCTTCAAAAATCGCAATATGATTACTCCAAGTCGGATTCGAAACATAAACAGTGCTATTAGGAACGATGGTATGTAAAAAATCCCCACCCACCTTAAGCGCACCCGTGCCCCCTAATGTCTGAACTGTTGCTAATCGCTGCTCTTTATAAAGGTCATGATCTTTTGTGAAGAGAAGTTTCTGGACACAATCCACATAACTACTCAAGCCTTCCATCGGAAGATATACTTTGGGGGTCGGGTTATCAAAGAGATGCGCTTCAGCTTTCGCGACCGCTTTTAATACCGGCACTTTTCCATTTTTATCGGAGTAGATACCAATACTTAAGTTTACTTTCTCATCGCGAGGATCTTTCTTAAAGGATTCGACTACACCTAAGATCGCATCATCTGGTGCTAATGGGACACCGTTAAATAGTTTCATTCTGATTCCTTTTCAATCTGTTTTTATCGTTATAATGGCCAAAAATAGATCACTGCTGGAACAACCGTTACAATCAACAATAGATCAAGTAAAAGTCCCATTCGCCAAAAATCACCAAAATGATAGCCTCCTGGCCCCATTACCAACGTATTGGAATGATGCCCTATCGGCGTATTAAAGGCGCATGAGCAAGCGACTGCAATAATCATCAAATAGGGGTCGATACTATGACCCATCATATTCGCAATTCCTACCGCAATAGGTGCCATAATGACAGCTGTTGCCGAGCTATTGATAACATCTGTAACAAGCATTGTTATCAGCATGACTATAGACAATACTAACATAGCCGGTAGCCCTTCTAAAAGAGGAACAACCGATGTCACAATTATATTTGTTGCGCCAGATGCTTCAAGTGCTGCTCCGACCGTAATAAAACAGCCTAAGAGTATGACTAGCGGACCATCAATACTTTTATAGACTTCTCGTAAAGAGATTAATTTAAAGATGATCATCAAGAAGATAGCCAGTGGAAAAGCAATGTTCGGTGGCAATATTTGAAAAGCTACGGCTAAAATGGCAAGTGAAAATATCCCCACAGTCGGCAATAACTTCGATGAAGGCTTCAAAAGAATATTTCGCTCCGCTAAAGGCAGACAACCTAAGTGACTTAACGTTTCAGGAAGCTCACGTTTATCGCCTTGTATCAACAGAATGTCACCCGCTTTTAATGTTAAACGGGAAAATCTTTGACGGATACTCTCACCTTGCCTTGCGACCCCTAAAATATTAATTCGGTATTTCTCACGCAGATAGAGCTCTGAAATCATATGCCCGGCAATACGCGCACCTTGATTGACGACCACTTCTAACGTCTGCAAAGAGTCGATTGTATCGCGCTCTTTTCCACCCTTTGTAAATTTAATATTCACGCCAGATAAGAGTTCTAACTGCTTTAAGTCTTCTGGCTGCCCCTCAATTAAAAGAACATCATTTTCACGCAGCGTCTCTTCTTTACTTGGCGTCAATAGGCGGCGTGCCCCACGGATCAAAGTCACAACATTCACATGATCTTCTGTCACCTTCTCTAGTTCGGCAATTGTTTTTCCCACAAACTTATTACCCGGCATAATATTTGCCTCTAATAAGTAGTCATCGGTTTCAAATAGTCGATTATCCGCTTCCGCATTACGGACCGGAATAAGACGCCAGCCAATAAAAGCGATATATAGCAGTCCAACAACAATCACAACAATTCCGACGGGTAAGAAATCAAACATCGCAAAAGCACCCGCTGCCGGATCAGCTGTGGCTCTATATTGTGCAATCAACATATTCGGTGGCGTTCCGATTAACGTTGCAGTTCCGCCTAATAGCGACGCAAAAGCCATCGGCATTAATAATTTAGAAGTCGGAATTTTATAACGCTGAGAAACCTGAAGAGCAACCGGCATAATAAGCGCTAACGCACCCACATCATTCATAAATGCAGAGAAAAATGCCACAAGCCCCGTTAATGTCAATACCAACAAGACTGGGCGATCTGAAAACCGACTTAAGTGCTGTGATAAATGATAAGTAACACCAGTATTACCGAGCGCATTACTCAACACCAAGACAGAAGCTACAGTAATAACAGCAGGATTTCCAAAGCCCATAAACGCACTATTCATCGGGACAACACCGACTAATATCATGGCTAAAAGCGCGCCCAAGGCAACGACATCAAAGCGCCATTTACCAAGCATAAAGGCAATAAAGCTGCATAACAAAATCACCAATGCATAAAGTTGAACATTGGTGATCCCATTGATATGAGGTTCAGAAAATATTGTCAGCATGTGACTCCATTTACTTTCGAGATATTAATAACTTTTCCTGTGCTGAAAGCATAGCACCTCTTTGCTCTGTTGTGAATGATTCTTGGTAGTATTCACCTGTTTCGCCATCTAAAATCCAAGCTGTATAATCATCAAAATAAGAGAGTAATCCCTCATTCATAATATGCGTCCGAATCGACTCGTGATGAATTGGTACTGCGATCTCAATTCTTCTAAAAAAGTTACGATGCATCCAATCTGCGCTCGAGATATAAAGCTGCTCATCGCCGCCATGATGAAAATAAAAGACCCGGGAATGCTCTAAGAAGCGCCCCACGACAGAAAAAACACGTATGTTTTCAGAAAAACCTTTAATCCCTGGTCGCAATGAGCATGCCCCGCGGATCAGAAGATCAATCTTAACACCGGCATTGGAGGCCTCATAGAGCTTTTCCACAATACCGCGCTCTAATAAAGAGTTCATTCTCGCCATAATAGAGGCTTTACGCCCCGCTTTTGCCTCTTCAATCTCAAAATCGATATGCGCAATAATATTATCGTATAAGGTGAACGGTGCCTGCCATAACTGGCGCAGCTCAGGGGGACGACCAAGACTGCCGAGGTTTACAAAAATATCGGTCACATCTTTGGCAATATGTCGATTACTCGTCATAATCGCAAAATCAGTATAGACTCTCGCCGTTCCCGTATGGTAATTGCCGGTGCTTAAATGGGTGTAGTATTCTAGATGATCTGGATTCTTATGCGTTGGCTCATTACGAACAATGAGCAACATTTTCGCATGTGTCTTATAACCAAAGATGCCATAAACAACCTTTACACCCGCTTCTTCTAAAATAGAGGCCCATGCAAGGTTCGTCTCTTCATCAAATCGTGCCATCAACTCACACACAACATTCACTTCTTTACCATTTTTAGCAGCCTTTACAAGGTGCTTCATCAGCTGTGAATCATTACCTGTTCGGTAAATTGTCATGCGAATCATCTGTACTTGTGGATCAGTTGCCGCAACTTCTAACAAACGGACCGTAGGGGCAAAACTATCAAAAGGGTGATGAAATAATTGATCTTTATTTCGAATAATTGAGAAGATATCATCCGTATCAACCCATTTCTCCGCATATTTCGGTAAAAATTCAGGATAGAAAAGCTCAGCTCTTCCCTTTAAAAAATTACGAAGCTCTCTGAATCGTCCTAAATCAATAAAATCTTCAATCGGATATATCTCTGTATCCGGTAGTTCAAATTCTTTCGCTAGAAAAGAGACTAATTTCTTTGGCATGTGCGCACTAATTTCAAGGCGTACTGCATGACCAAAATTACGCTGATGCAACTCGCCTTTTAAGGCTTGATGCAAGTTCGTCAGCTCCTCCTTATCAATAAAGAGATGGCTATTGCGCGTGACTCTAAATTGATATGCCGCTTTTACTGTAAATCCATCAAAAGTTGTCTTCAATTGATCTCGAATGACTTCTGATGTCGTTGTAAAACGGACTTTGTCACCCTCATTGCTCAATTGCAATAATGCCGGCAAATTTTTAGGGATAGATAGCATTGCCGTATCTACTTCGCGGCCATATATATCCTTTCCTTTTAATTCAATAATATAGTTCAGTGATTTATTATAGATATGCGGAAATGGATGCGCGACATCTAATGCAATCGGCGTTAATAATGGATTAATAGATTCATTAAAATAAGAGGTCAATTGTTTATGATCAGCTTCCGTCCAATATTCTCTTGCAATAAACTCAACATTTGCATCTTGCTTTAATAAGGGAAAAATCTCCTGATAAAGGACATCATACTGCTCTTGAACGAGATTGGTGACTCTCTTAAAGATCGATTCCTGCCATTGATCAACAGTCTCACCATCAATCATATCTTCGCCGGCAAAAATGCGCTCTTTAATATTTGAAAAGCGCACTTCAAAAAATTCATCTAAATTCGAGGAAACAATTGTAATAAAGTTTAATCGTTCTAGTAAGGGTGTACTCGGGTTTTCTGCTTGTTTTAAAACACGCTCCTGAAAGGCCAGGATGGATTTTTCACGATTAATTAATGGCAACTCTTTTTCCATAAGTCTCATATCCATAAGTTTGATTACCCTATTCGATTAAAAAAAAGCCCGTCTGAAAGACGGGCTTTTACTATTTAAAGATTCTTTAATCTATTCACTGCATCTAATTGAGATTTAGCAAGATTGAGTTCAATCAAGGCTTTCTCAATATCAAGCTCAGGCTTACCTGATTCTATAGCAGCTCTCGCTTCCGCTTTCGCTTTTTCGACTGCTATCGCATCAAGATCAGCAGCACGCTCTGCGCAATCTGCAAGAACAATTACCTCTGAAGGTTGTATTTCAAGTAAACCACCTGAAATCCAGAATACTTCTTTAGTACCGTTTTCTAAATCAATACGGACTTGCCCTGGCTTAAGCTGCGCTAAAGTCGGAACGTGACCAGGATAAACGCCTATCTCACCCGTAACTGCTGTTGCTGTGAAAAACGCAGCTGTGCCTGTATAAAGCTCTTTCTCAGCACTTACAATAGTGACTTTGATAGTTTTCATATTATCCCCTTATTACTTTTTCTTCTCTTTCGCAAAACGATCAAGAACTTCATTAAAGTTTCCTGTCATATAGAACATTTGCTCAGGAATATGGTCTCCGTCACCTGCAAGAATCGCTTTAAAGCTTGAAATCGTATCTTGAAGTGAAACATATTTACCAGGTGCACCTGTAAATACTTCTGCAACGTGGAAAGGTTGAGATAAGAAACGTTGAATCTTACGAGCACGTGATACTGTAAGTTTATCTTCTTCTGAGAGCTCATCCATACCAAGAATCGCGATAATATCTTTGAGTTCTTGATAACGTTGAAGAATCATCTGTACACCGCGTGCAATATCGTAATGCTCTTGACCAATAATTAATGGGTCAAGCTGACGTGAAGTTGAATCAAGTGGGTCTACCGCTGGGTAAATACCAAGTGATGCGATATCACGTGAAAGTACGATCGTTGCATCTAAGTGCGCAAACGTAGTTGCTGGTGATGGGTCAGTTAAGTCATCCGCAGGAACATAAACCGCTTGTACTGATGTGATCGAACCTTTCTTCGTAGATGTAATGCGCTCTTGAAGAACACCCATCTCTTCAGCAAGTGTTGGCTGATATCCAACTGCTGATGGCATACGACCTAAAAGTGCTGAAACCTCAGTACCTGCAAGTGTATAACGATAGATGTTATCGATGAAGAG
>CANRON010000090.1 GCA_947632245.1 uncultured Ignatzschineria sp.
CGATTTCCAAGCACAATTCTCTCGATTTTTGTACCACAAAGGACACAAGGCTGATCTTTTTGCCCATAGACTAAAAGCTCTTGTGCAAAATACCCAGGGCTTCCATCAGGGGTTGTAAAATCTTTCAACGTGGTTCCCCCTTGAATAATCGCTCTTCGCAGCACCTTTTTCACTTCATCGACTAATCGTGCAACCTCGACTTTATTGAGATTATTCGCAGGCCGCTCTGGATGAATCCCCGACATAAACAGAGACTCATTCGCATAAATGTTACCCGCACCGACAATAAACTCCTGATCCATCAACAGTGATTTAATGGGCCGAGTTCTTCCCTTTAATTTCGGAAACAAGTAATCTACATTAAATTCATCGCTCAAAGGCTCCGGCGCGAGTTTTTCTAAAAAGGGAATCGGCTCATTCACGCCATAAATCAAGATAAAGCCAAAGCGTCTCGGGTCGTTATAGATCAGCACTTTTTCATCTTCAATTCGCAAAATGAAATGATCATGTTTTTTGAGCTCAAAATCATCATCTAAAATACGAATAGCACCCGACATACCGAGATGAATAAGCACCTTATATTGATCAGTATAAAGAATCAGGTATTTCGCCCGTCTTTCTACCTTATGAATCATCTGTCCATATAACTTTTCTATCTCAGGCGTGATCGGGTATCGCAATCTTTCATTTCGCACTTCTACTCCACGAACTCGCTTTCCAATCAGATGCGGAGAAATTCCCGCGCGAACGGTTTCTACTTCTGGCAATTCAGGCATACGCTTTCAACTCTCTACTTTCGTGGTAACATATTACTTTTAAAATGTCATATCTCTTCTTTAAGGATCTTACTCTAATATGCGACCGATTGTCTCTATTTCAAGAATTAGTGCGCTTTTTGCTTATCTCGCCCTCTTCTTCTTCTCGATCTTCTGCATTGTGGCGAATAAAATATATCCTGAGCAGCCACGAATATTTCTCGTTATAGGATTATTAATGCCGCTCGTATTCCCAGCAAGAGGCTTGCTTCGCGCTAAGCGATTTACCCATGCTTGGACAAGTTTCCTCTCGCTCTTTTATCTCGTTGCCGCGACCGATATTTGGGCCTCTGGTTATCCTGCCATTGGGAGCGTCTATTTTCTACTGACAATTATTCTCTTTGTAAGCTGCATTCTCTACGCACGCTATAGCCCACTCCCCTTTAGAGAAGATAAAGAGATAACGCATGCAAAATAGTCGCAAGCGTTAATTCAATCACATAATGCCCAAAGCCATCTAATTTCAATATTCGATGGCTTTTTATCTGCTTCCACTAAAACATTCCGTAAAACTTGCAGTAATGTGTCGGCTTGCCTATATGGATAAACTCACGATTTATTGATATCCGTTTTAAGCACGTGCGCAGCGGCTCAACACTCTCTTTTTCGCCCCCAAATATTTAGGCCGATGCCAAGCAAAAATAGTATCGCCATTACGCCCATCCAAAAAAGATCTCCTAACTTAACGTAGCTCGTTGTCCCTTGATAGGGCGTCACATCAACGACTAATGCACCTTGCTCAAATTGCGGCAATATTGCTTGAACCCGTCCATCTTTACCGATTAAAGCCGTAATACCATTATTCGTAGATCTTACCATCTCTCGCTGAAGCTCTATCGCCCGCGCGCGCGTAATCTGAAAATGCTGCCAAGGGCCATTGGAATCGCCAAACCAAGCATCATTGCTCACATTAATTAAAAAATCGGAATTTCGCCCCTGATAACGTAGCTCATTACCAAACACAGCTTCATAGCAGATAAATGCCGAGGCCTTTAATTCTTCTGATAACCCATCTTTATGGCGAGTCACTCTAAAAGGCGCTTGCGCCTCACTCCCTGAAGTTAAATCAGAATAAGGGATCATAATCATCCCGCTAAAGAGATTCAAAAAGCTACGAAAAGGAATAAACTCTCCAAAGGGCACAAGATGCACTTTATCATAACGTTGATCACGCAACTTTCCCTGATCACTATAAGAGACAATGGAGTTTCGAATCTCTTGCCCTTGTCCGGTAAATATCCCCGTCATCACCGTTGTCTTTTCATTTTGAGAAAACGTTCTTAAATGCGCACCCAAATTCACTTCGTTTTCATAAAGTCCCGGCACGGCTGTTTCTGGCCAAATGATCAGATCAACCCGATCCGCAACTTCTGAAGTGAGCGCCAAATAAGTCGCGAGAATATCCAAATACTGCGCTTCATTAAACTTCACTTCTTGTGAGATATTCCCTTGAAGTAGCGCAACAGATAAGGAGTCCCCTTTCTGCTCAATTTTATCCGATACAAATATGCTCGTACCGAATACCATCCCCCCAATCACAACCATGGATATTGCGCTCGGCACGAGTTGCATTAAAAGCCTCGAATGCTTCTCCGGAGAACTCATAACCTCCCTTTTTTGCTTGCCAAATCGGTTTTTAAATACAATAAAGAGAATGCCGGCAATCCAATAAACCCAAAAGCTAGACATCAAGGCGCCCATCTCGGGAAATAAAATACCGGCAATCGGAGAATCCGTAAAAGTATAACCCAGCGCCAACCAAGGAAAGCCTGTAAAGAGCTCTCCTCTCAAGTATTCTAAAGCAACACCGAATACCGGAAACAAGATCCCCACCTTTAAATAAAGGCACATTTTCACCTTACTCATTAAATAAGTAAGGACGCCATAAAAGAGCGCTAAATAAAACGCGAGAAGCAGCGTCAATAAGATGCCGACAGGAAGCGGCGCACCGCCAAATTCAAGCAGACTAATTCGTACCCACCAAATCCCCCAAGCAAACATTCCAAAGCCAAAGCAGAGCCCTAACCCTAAACTCTGTTTTGGGGCTCTTCCCTCGATAAGCAACAGCAATAATGCAAGCGCAAAAGGGGCGATAATGGCGATATTGAACGGCGCAAAACTAAAAGGCATTAATGCCCCTAAAATAAGCGCAAATAAGCCTAAACTAAATCTTGATTGCATCATTAACGAGTCATTCCTAAATCATGATAGATAGCATGAATGATATTGAGATATTGACCCGCTGGCAATTTATCTCCATAAAAAAGATGCGGATTCAATACGGGATTACAGACAGGCGTATTCTTTCGGTTCGTTAAATAGATAATCGTTAAATCATACAGAGGATCATAAGTGGCTAAGCAGCCTGTCCATCCTGTATGACCAAATGCTTGTGGCCCAGCATAATCCCCAAACATGTAGCGCATATCGGGGCCATTTAAACGAAACCCTAACCCAAAGGTTTGATCCTGGTAATGCGGCTTTAAAAACCGTGCTTTGATTGACTCATCGAAATAGAGATTCGACTTTGTCATCAGTTGAAACAGAGCGTAGAGATCTTCGGCATTACTAAACAATCCTGCATGCCCGGAGATACCAGCCATACAATAAAATGCTTTTTCATCCTGTACCTCCCCCTGTATCATCTGTGTGCGAATATTGGGGTAATCAAAAAAACCATCTCGGGTATTGCCTTCCCGTTCTGTTGCCGCAATTTGACCAAGAGAAACTCCCTGCGCTAAAGGCTGATACATAATGTGATCAAGCCCTAAAGGTGTCCAAAAAAGTGACCTAAGCTGCCTATCTAAACGTTGCCCTGCTATCTTTTCTAATATGAAGCTTAAAAGCATAAAATCCACATCAGAATAGAGTCCTGTCGTTTCCGGAAAATTCAGCAACGGCGCCGATAAAAGCGCGCGGGAAAACTGAGATCGATCCTGACAATAAAGCGCTTGACTATATGCAGGATCATAAAAAAGAGGATTAGGCTCAAATCCCGCATGATGTGATAACAGTGCCTTGATAGAAATCTTCCCGATTACAGCCTGATAATATTTTTTATCAAAAAAGTCCGCGATCGTTCGATCTAGCAAGGAGAGATCCTCTGCGACATATTTTTGAAAAAGATAAGTCGTTGCGAAAATCTTAGTGAGCGATGCAATATCAAATAACGTTTCATGTGTAACATTTTCACCTCTATCAATATCTAATCGCCAAGCTTCTTTTGAAGAGCCCTCTAATATTTGGGGAGAATCTAGTCGAATAGAACCAAATGCACGCTGATATTTCTTGTCATCTCCTATCGACACAATTAATTGCCCCCCAGGAAAACCTAAATTGAGTGATTGATTGATCACTTTGTCGACAGTCTGAAACCCCATGAAGCTACATCCTTTTTTTGAAAATGCGTGATTTTGCAAAAGTATATTTTTATCACGCCTATTTTAACTTGTAATATCAAGCCCTCACACACTATGCGTAATAATACAACAACAAGGAGTGTTGACGAATAGAGGCGAATGCTGTTTAATACCTTTCATTAGTTCACGGCTCGATAGCTCAGTTGGTAGAGCAGCGGATTGAAAATCCGCGTGTCGTCAGTTCGATTCTGTCTCGAGCCACCATATTGAAAAACCCACTTACCCTGTAAGTGGGTTTTTTGTATCTGGCTTTATATCGATTTGATACCGGTTTTATCTTCTCTTGACTAACCGCTATTCTCTTAACATTTCCTGCTCACCTTCACCGACTCAAAACAGATAAATGCTAAGTGTTGTCGATATTTTCTAAAACTAGCCTACCCTAAATGACTTGTACCTATTATTCTGGTCATTCTTTTTACATTACTCTTCTTTTTGTAGAAATCCAGAGAAATAGACTTGACGTAGGAATCAAAATCCTGTTTAATACCCTTTCATTAGCAAATGGCTCGATAGCTCAGTTGGTAGAGCAGCGGATTGAAAATCCGCGTGTCGTCAGTTCGATTCTGTCTCGAGCCACCATATTAGAAAACCCACTTACAATTGTAAGTGGGTTTTTTGTATATCAGTAGGAATAAGATCAAGACTTATACACTCTTCTTCCCAAACGTGTTTCTCGTTATTTTTATGCTACAGAGGGATCACTATAAACCATCACAGCATCTCCCAATATAACGAAATAATAATAGAGCTATTAAGCACTTACCTAAAACTTGATCATAATCAATCTAAGCCGATTGTTAATCATCTTCCATAGATTATTTATTGGTTTTATGGGATAGTATATTCAATTCTAAATTGTTAGATAAATTATAGCTCTACCTCATTAAAGGAAAAGATTCTATGATGAAGTTAATTGGTGCAGACCCCTATTTTGTTGGCATTGTAGCTTTCGGCGTTGTCTTTATGATCATCATGCTTGGATGGTTAACATGGTTTTTCATGAAAAAAGCAAAAGAAGAGAGAACGAGAAACGAAAGTAAGTCATAATATTTGATTAGTCCAATATGTTTTATCAACCTTAGTCTGAGTTAATCGACTAAGGTTTTTATGTACCTATCAAATCATAATTACATATATAAAAACATCATAAGTATTATAAAAAACAAATATAGAGATAAGCTGATATTATAAATTTAACGGCTCATTATGCGTCGATATATACAATCTTTCACTATTGGTCGTGGGCGTAAATTATGAAAAACCTACTCCTTACAATGCTAGCAAGCTCTATCTTAATAGGTTGCAGTACAATCTCTTCTGAGATCTCATCCTTTCAAAAAGCAACAACTCAAATAGTTAGCCTCACCGTACCGTTCGACCCTGAACAGGCAACCTTTATCCTAGAACAAGGTTCAGCCACTATTACGGGCCATGCGTACGTTAAAGATTCTGCGGGCGAAGTAATTACTTGTGCGGGCAATAATGTCTATTTAGTCCCCGTAAATGAATACTCTAAAGAGCGTTATACCTATCTATTCGGAGGCTCTGCAGATGGATTTTCATCAGATGAAGTCATTCGCAAAATCAAGTTTAAACCCGATCCTCCTGAATTCAGACACTACATGCGCGTTAGTACCTGTAACTATATGGGAGAGTTTACGTTTAAAGATGTTCCTGCCGGCCATTATTATATTGGTACCAATATTATTGCAGAAATAGATGGTTACAACACCATTGATGGCGGTGCTTATGCCCAAGAAATACAACTTAAAAAAGGGCAAAAGCTAAATATCTCCCTAGACTAGATTAAATATCTGATACATCTGTCGTTTTTATCAATATCAATCCGTGAAATAGCTTTTTGGGGATTGATATTGAATCACCACCCCATTCTTAGATTGCGCTGAGAAAAATGCTAAAGCTCCACTAAAATAGGGATTACTAACATGTTCCTTCACTCTCTAGAAGGAACTTGCTACATTAGATTACTACCCTCTTTTATCTCGAGTGAATCCTATGACCACCTTTCTCCAAGCTTTTGCTTCCCAGTTTTATGCGCTGCTCCCTTTCTTTATTTTAATCGCAACGGGATACACTCTAGTTCGCATTTTTAAGTGGCCAAGTAGCTTTACAGATGGATTAACCCGCTTCCTATTTAATCTTGCTATTCCGATCATGTTATTTGGCGTCATGAGCCGTTTTCACACACAAGAAGAGATGGACCCAAAGCTTATTATCGCTTATTTTGGTGCATCTTTCGTCCTCTTTTTTATCTCCAAAGTATATTCTCGCTGGATCTTAAAACTCTCATCACAAGAAGGAGCTGTCTTTGGTATTGGCGGCATATTTTCCAATAACGTCATGATTGGTATTCCCCTCATTATGCTCTTTATGGGCGATGAGGCGATTGCCGTTTCTGCACTTGTCATCTCTTTTAACGCACTTTTACTCTGGAGCCTCGTTTCATTTGCAATAGAGTGGGCTGATCACGGCTCATTCTCTTTGAAAGGATTCTTACTCACCTTTAGAGGTGTTCTGAAAAATCCGATCATCATCGGAATTATGCTGGGATTGCTAGTCAGTTACTTTCGAGTACCTATCCCCAGTTTCGCAGGAAAAACGATCGAGATGTTTTCAAATATGGTCGCCCCACTATCACTCTTAACATTAGGAATGGGGCTTGCAAAATATAAGCTCGGTGCGAATCTAAAGGTGAGCTTGAATATCACCTTTTTCAAACTCATTCTTCACCCACTCATTATCTGGGGGGCAGCACTCTTATTAGGGCTTCCGCCTTTTGAAACTAAAGCCATTGTTATTCTCGGCTCTATTGCGAC
>CANRON010000091.1 GCA_947632245.1 uncultured Ignatzschineria sp.
ATCCGCTCATCTTAAAATTTGATTGAAACCTAGCCCTATTTCAATCGCCCTCTAGGCGATTGCATATATCGAACTATGCTTCTTCCTCTTCACGCTCTTTCATCACTTTTTCAAGCTTCTTTAAGATACGTTGCTGTTTTAAGCGAGAGAGATAATCAATAAAGAGAACACCTTCTAGATGGTCATACTCATGTTGAATACAACGTGCGAGTAACTCATCCGCTTCCATCTCAAAGAATTCCCCATTTTCATCTTGTGCACGAACACGCACAGCAATAGGACGAATCACAGGGCCACCATAAAGTGTTGGGAGTGATAAACAGCCCTCTTCAGCCGCATCAGTCTCTTCTGAGACTTCTAAAATCTCAGGGTTTACAAATACAATCGGTTGATCACGCTCTTCAGAGCAATCTGCGACAAATACACGCTGAAGTACATTCACTTGGTTTGCGGCCAAGCCAACGCCCTTCTCATCGTACATCGTCTCTATCATATCTGCGACAAGTGCTTTTAGTTCTGCATCGAAAGCCGTTACAGGAAGCGCTTTCTCTCTTAATGTAGGATGGGGAACAGTAATCACTTCTAGGATCGCCATAAATCTCTCTCTTTCTATTAGAATACGCACGCGCATTTGCGCTGCTACAAATCCCGATATTTTACACTAATTCGCATCATCTCGGTAGCATGTCGTTAGAAATTCTGCCAACTACCACGATGAAGTTAAAGACGCCCTCAAAAATAGTTGCGAAAATATTGCATTTTTCGACACGAATTTAAATTCTAATTCCGAAAGCCCTATTTAAAAGCCATGCTTTAAATATGCAAAGTAAAGATACAACGATTTCAAAGTATTTCACATAAATCAAAATGTAAATCAAACTCCTATGAATTACTCACTTATTTACTCCAAATATGTATAAAAGAGTGATATAAGTGGGATTATTACAAAAATAACGCTCGCGCTACTTGGGGACTGTCACACCTTAATAGTCTGATAGTACTTTATGTAGCAAAGCGCCCTAAAACCCTATCTTATTGATAGAATAGTGAAGTGAATAATCGAATACTTAACCAGAGTACAAAACAAGCTTATTGAGATCAAAATAGAATTTATTTGCATTTTTTATAAATTATATTTAGACATTTAGGCTTGTACTTTATAGAGTGAGGGATGTGAGAAACAAAATAAGCAGATCTTAAAGTTGTTTCAACGCTCCTTTTTTGCAACACTCAAAGAAGCTAAAAAATTCTATAAAAAGAAATATGCAAACGCAGATTATTCATTGCAAAAAAGATTACACCAATAAAAATAAGAACATTAACAATAAAAATTAAATTCTAAGGGCAGATTCTTTTTAGAACCTCGTTCTAAGGACAACCAATAATAGGAGTCAAACAGTTATGTATGCATTAGTCATCAATTGCGGAAGTTCCTCTCTTAAATTTGCACTTATTCATGCAAAAGAGCGAAATACCGTTGTAAGTGGCGGCGCTGAGCAGCTAGATACCCCAGAAGCCACCCTGACCATTAAACATAATGGCGAGAAAACCAAAGAAGCACTCACAGATAACACTCATCTCGGTGCCTTCAAAACCGTTTTCAACTATTTAAAATCCCATGGCTATGCTGAGCAGATCATCGCAGTTGGCCATCGTGTTGTCCATGGCGGTGAATACTTCCAAGAATCTGTTGAAATTACACCTGAGGTCATTGAGATCATTGAAAAATGTGCGCCTCTTGCACCGATTCATAACCCAGCAAACTTAATTGGTATTTTAGCGGCAAAAGAAGTTTTACCAACATTACCGCAAATTGCTGTGTTTGACACTGCATTCCATCAAACAATGCCTGAAGAAGCTTATTTATATGGCCTTCCGCTTGAAATCTACGAAAAATACAACATCCGCCGCTACGGCTTCCATGGTAGTAGCCACCGTTATATCACAGAGCGCACATCGCGCATTTTAGATATCCCACTTGATCGTTTAAACATCATCAGTTGTCACCTTGGCAATGGTGCATCTATCGCTGCGATTCGTGGCGGTAAATCTGTTGATACGAGTATGGGCCTTACCCCCCTTGAAGGCTTAATGATGGGAACACGTTCAGGCTCCCTCGATCCTGGCTTAATTCCTTATCTTGTTGAATGTTTAGATTATGATATCTATGAGATGGATAATCTCCTTAACTTCAATAGTGGTTTACTCGGCATCTCCGGCGTTTCTAACGACTGCCGTACGCTTGAAACTAAAGCAAAAGAAGGTCATCATCGTTGCCGTCTTGCGCTTGATATGTTTGGTTACCGCGTTGCGAAAACAATTTCAGAATATCTCCCTGCACTTCAACGATTAGATGCGATTGTCTTCACGGGCGGGATTGGTGAGAACTCAGCGTACATGCGCGAACTCATCATGAGTCAGCTTGCATTCCTAGGCTACCGCTTTAGTAACCCTTCAAATAGCTTCTGTACGGGCGGTAAAGAAGGCGTTATTGCGACAAGTGCCAACTTTGGTAAAGCCCTCGTCGTTTGTACAGACGAAGAAGGCATGATTGTTCAAGATACCCTTGAGATTGTTAATAAAATGAAAAAAGCCTCATAGGATCAATTCCAACTTTCAATATCCCTACTATTTTTACTCTTGAAATAATAGAGATTAATTTATTGAAAATAGTTGATTGAGAATAGCTTATTGAATACTTAAATTAAAAGGATCTAAATTCGACCATTGCTCATCACAATGCAATTTCTCGGTTTTAGATCCTTTTTGTAAATGTAAAACGACAATTTTAGGAGTTTAGATTTATGAAAACATTATTTATCGCACCCACTGGCGATATTAAAAGCCTCTCTTCCATCTCACTTGCACTTGTAGAAGCGCTACGCGCAGCCGGTGTTAAAGTCGGATTTGTACGCCCTATTGGAGAGGATAATAACCGTTCAGAAGTTCTCTACCGTGAACTTTTCAATGATGAAACGCCCTCGCCGATTTTAGAAGCTGATGTTAATCAGGCGATTCGTAATAATCAATACGATGAACTCTTAGAAGATATTGTCGGCCGCGTTACAGAAGCATCGAAAGGTCATGATGTGGTTGTCGTAGAAGGATTAACCTATCAAAGTGATCGCCCTTACACCCACGACCTTAATGCTGATATCGCAAGAACACTTTGCGCTGGCGTTGTCTTCGCTGGTAACTCACTTGCAAATACCCCGGAGGAAGTTGCCGCGCACTTTGACCTTAACGCTTACATCTATAGCGAAGCGCATATTTGGCTCGCAGGCTATATCATCAACCATGTGAAAGATCCTAAAGCAATCGCGAAAACCGTTAATTACTGTCAAACTGACTTCTGTAAATCACTCGATGTGTTAGGCGCTATTCCTGAAAATGACACGATTACGGATGACCTCTCGGCAATTAACTTTATCGCAGAGAATCTCGAAGTCACTCAGCTTGTAGCACAATTAAAACTTCCTTCACAAAACAGAATGCCCCCTTCTGCTTTCCGCTATAAGCTCATTCAAAGCGCACAGATCGCAGATCGTCGTGTTGTATTACCTGAAGGTGATGAGCCCCGTACACTTCGCGCGGCTTCAATCTGCGCCGAGCGTGGTATTGCCCGATGCGTCCTCTTAGGCGATCCTGCTAAAATTAGAGCGGTGGCGTCTGAAAATAACATTATTATTCCTGAGCACGGTATTGAAATCATCGATCCTACCTCGATAGCGGAAAAATATGTCGCAGGTTTTGTTGAGCGCCGTCAACACAAAGGCGCGACCGAAGAGACTGCACGTGAAGCCCTTAAAGATACAGTAGTCGTCGGTACGATGATGCTCGCTGAAGGCGATGTCGATGGACTTGTTTCTGGCGCTGTTCATACAACCGCTGATACAATTCGTCCGGCATTCCAACTCATTGGAACGGATAAAAATTCTAAACTGGTTTCAAGTGTCTTCTTTATGCTCATGAAAGACCAAGTCCACGTTTATGGTGACTGTGCTGTCAACCCAACACCAACTTCAGAACAGTTAGCAGATATCGCTATTCAATCCGCTGAATCTGCCAAAATATTTGGGATTGATCCACGCGTTGCGATGCTCTCTTACTCAACAGGAACATCGGGCGCCGGTGAAGAGGTCGAAAAAGTGGCTAAAGCCGTCGAACTTGCGAAAGAGAAAGCGCCAAACCTTCTCATTGATGGCCCGCTCCAATTTGATGCCGCTAGCGTATTAAGCGTCGGCAAGCAGAAAGCACCGAATAGCCCTGTCGCAGGACGCGCAACAGTCTTTATCTTCCCTGACTTAAATACTGGCAACATTACCTACAAAGCGGTTCAACGTAGTGCAAATGTGGTTTGTATCGGCCCAATGCTTCAAGGACTTGCAAAACCTGTCAATGACCTCTCTCGCGGTGCGCTCGTCGATGATATCGTCTACACAATTGCAATTACGGCATTACAAGGCGCTAAACAGTAGGCCGGATTTAAGGCATTAATCTTAACGCTTTTTTTGTTATACTATATAGCTACTCAAGTTTGGGTAGCTTTTTTTATGCTTCTTGTATGCTTTTTTACCGAATATTTAATATGTCGACATTACCAGATACACCCTCAACTGAGATTGCTCTGATATAACGACTAAGACCTATTTACTGAGGGATATTGTGCCAATTATTCGCAGATCACAAAGAGAGCCTTTCTCAGCTCAACAGATGTATGACCTTGTTAACGATGTTAATTCTTACCCAAGCTTCTTACCTTGGTGTAAGGGCTCGCGAATTATTAAATCAACCCCCACAATGATGGAAGCTTCTATCTTAACGGCAAAAGGCCCTTTAAATAAGTGGTTTACAACACGCAATATGCTTGTGGAAAATGAGAAGATTACACTCAGTCTTGTCGATGGTCCCTTTAAACACCTTCGCGGTGAATGGCGCTTTACTGACCTTGCTGACGGTGGCTCTGAAGTTCATCTCATGATTGATTTTGACTTCTCCTTTGGCCCAGCTCGCCTATTATTAACCCCTATCTTTGAAAACATTGCCGGCAGTATGGTTGCTGCCTTTAGCGCGCAAGCAAAAGTGCGCTACGGAAAGCAGATCGGTTAGAGATCAAATGACAATGGGATAGAGAAGGCAAGATTTAATCGCTATAAATAACGCGCCTAAATTTTGAATCCTCGACTTTAAATATTCAAACATAAAAATGCAATGATTGTGGGCGTCGATACAGCTACGCCTTTACATCATCATGCCCGATCATTAAAAAGCGATATCTTATTACAATCTCCCTGAAATCAGACAAATATAAGTTTATTACGCTCGCAAATTCCGTATAATGCGATTCCGTTAATCAACTCTTATTATTGGTATGCTGTTATGTCTAGCTCTGATTATGTTTTAAAGAGATCGCTCTTTTCCCTGAGCTGGCCGATCTTTATTGATATTTTCCTGCATCTTGTCACGCTCCTTATCAACACCTATATGCTAAGCCACATCTCTGAGCAGATGGTCGCAGCAACCGCTGCAAGCAATCAAGTATTTGATACTACTGTAACTATTTTCAGCTTTATCGGCATTGGTTGTAGTGTCGTCGTTGCCCAGTATCTTGGGGCTGGCAATCGAGAAGCTACGCGTAGCGCGATTCATCTCTCTGTCTCGCTAAACTTCATCCTAGGCTTTATCTGCTTTGCCATTATATTCTTCTTCGGAAAATCACTCTTAATCCTGATGAATACGCCGGCAGAAATCTTAGAGATGAGTAGCCAATATTTCCATATCATTGGATTCTGTTTAGTCTTTGAAGCGCTTGCGGTCATCATGGCATCTTGCCTTCGTGTCTATGGGCACTCTAAAGTACCGATGTATGTTTCTCTTATCATGAATGTGGTGACTGTCCTTGGTAATATTATTGTACTTTATGGCTTCTTTGGCTTGCCACAATATGGTTTAGAAGGGGTTGCTTGGTCAACAGTACTTGGTCGCTTTATCGGCGCATCGCTCCTTTTCTACCTTCTCTTCTTTGGCATTAAGGTTAAACTCGACTTCACACTCTTCTTCAAATTCAAAAGAAAAGTCATTCAACAAATCCTTAAAATCGGATTACCAGCTGCCGGCGAAAATCTCTCTTGGTCTGCACAAATGTTAGTAATGCTTGCATTCGTAGGATTAATGGGCGAGCAGAGTTTGGCGGCGCACAATATCTATATTCAGCTCTCATATATGCTAATGCTCTTTGGTATCTCAATTAGTATCGGCAATGAGATCATGGTTGGGCATTTAGTGGGTGCAAAAGCGTTTACAAAAGCTTATCACCGTACCTTTAAAAGCCTTCGTATCGGAATTATTGTGACGTTGATTGTGGTAATTATCTTCTATCTCACAAGACATCTGATTGTCGATAACTTCACAGATAATATTGCCGTTCAAGATCTTCTTTTACCGCTCTTCCTTATTTCAGTATTTATCGAACCAGGCCGAACGCAAAATATTGTGATGGTCAATGCACTCAGAGCAACGGGCGACGCAAAGTTCCCGCTCTATACTGCTTTAATCTTCATGTGGGGAATTGCAATTCCGGTCGGATATTATCTTGGAATCATCCTTGAAATGGGATTAGTTGGGATCTGGATCGGCTTCTTATGTGATGAATGGATTCGCGGATTAGTAAACACTTGGCGCTGGAAGTCTCGCAGATGGGAAAGTAAACGTCTTAATATTGAAGCGCTTTAACCCTTCTTATTTCATTCAATTCGTTTAGTTTAATTAGCGATATCATTCTTTCTGAAAAATATTTCTGAATGATATTTCCGATAAAACATCTCAGAAAAGGGCTCATAGCGAGCCCTTTTCTGATTCTAAGTTATTAAAATTATTAAAGTTATTAAAGTTATTAATCAATTATTTTAAGCTACTGATCAGATCATCTGATTTTAAGCCTATTGCATGGCTGGAGCGAATGCTTGCATGCTTATCACTATCACGCGCCAGCAGTTGAAGATCCTTAAATGCTTTGACTCTCATGACTCAAATTTAA
>CANRON010000092.1 GCA_947632245.1 uncultured Ignatzschineria sp.
AAAAAGGATAGAGCATGTTACTGAATGTATATAATCGGTTTCCGGTCAATTTTGTCAAAGGCGAAGGTCTCACTTTAATCGATGATAAGGGCGACCGATATCTTGATTTTGTCTCCGGCATTGCGGTCAATGCGCTCGGACATGCTCACCCTAAAATGGTCGAGACAATTCAAAAGCAAGCAGAAACACTGCTTCATGTTTCAAATCTCTACTATAATGAGCCGCAAAATAAGGCCGCTGAAAAGCTACTGTCTGTGACAGGATATGAGCGTGTTTTCTTCTGCAACAGTGGGGCGGAAGCGAATGAATTAGCACTTAAAATTGGGCGTAAATATGGTAAGCAAATTTCGCCCACCAAAAATACGATTATCTATATGAAAAACTCATTTCATGGTAGAACAACAGGGACTTTAGCGGTAACAGGGCAAGAGAAGTATCAAGCGGATTATCGCCCACTGATTCCAAATACAGTTGAAGTTGAATTTAACAATGTTGCAGCACTTCAATCAGTATTTAATGACAATGTATGCGCAGTTATTTTAGAGCCCATTCAAGGTGAAGGCGGGCTTGCAACGGCAACGCCTGAGTTCATTGCCGAAATTAAAGCATTATCAGAAAAGCACAAAGCGCTCGTGATTTTTGATGAAATTCAGTGTGGTTTAGCGCGTACCGGCAGTATTCTCTATTCGGATCAAATTGATTTGAAAGCAGATGTTGTAACGCTTGCAAAAGCACTCGGTGGCGGCGTGCCTATTGGCGCGTGTATTACTAAAGGCATTGCCAATGATGTATTAGTTCCGGGTGATCATGGTTCTACCTATGGCGGTAATCCGTTTGTATGTAGCGTCGCTTTCACGGTATTAAATGAGATCACGACACCAGCGTTTTTAAGCCATGTGCGTAAAATGGGTGAGTATGCCAATCAGCAGCTCACGACTCTTCAAGCAAAGCACCCTGAGATTGAGAGTTTACGCGGTGAGGGATTACTGTTAGGCTTTAAACTCGATGATAAAATTGCTGCCGGCGATTTTGTAAAGAAAGCCCTCGAGAAAAAACTCCTGCTTGTGGCCGCGGGCGGAAACGTTGTGCGGTATTTCCCTGCGTTGATTGTCACTGAAAAAGAGATTGATCAAACGATCCCGATTTTAGATGCGGTGTTAACTGAACTCAAAGCTAAATAAGTATTTAACAAATATTAAGGGCACTTACTGTAATAGTAAGTGCCCTTGTTTTATTGAATGTTGGACATGAAATATTCATTCTAATGGTTTTCTTAACATCAATCTCTTATAAGCATTTCGAGTAACATATTGAGGATGGGTTAAGGGTCCTAAAAGGATATTACTTTTTCTTACAAGTATTAATACCTAAAATAGGATAGAGCGGACAGTATCGTATGAGCGCTGAGATAATCGGTACTAAACCAATTAGCCCCCAAAGGCTCTTAGGGCCGATAAAGACCAAGCTTAATAGTATAATGCCAATAATAATGCGGATAGTTGCATCTAGGCTGTCGATATTTTTCTTCATGGTGATTCTCCAATTTCCCAGTATAGGATATATAAACATAGTATATCTTTATATATAATTATCAAGGAAAATGTTTGAAGCATTGTTTTATATCTAGCGTATCAAAATAAAATAATTTGAAATAATTTTTAAAGGTAGTGGAAAATTTCTTCCTTTATCATGACATTGTCACACTGTTTTTATAAAAAGAGTGGCATAATAGGCGATATCTTTAGGTAAAGGAGCTTATTATGACAATGAAGAAAATTATTTTAGACTGTGATCCTGGGCATGATGATGCAATAGCGCTACTTTTAGCACATGGTAACCCTAATATAGAACTGCTGGCTGTGACAACAGTTGTGGGGAATCAGACGCTTGAAAAAGTGACGCGTAATGCGCTTGGGCTTGCGAGAGTCGCCAATATTGTCGGCGTTCCTTTTGCCGCCGGATGCGCGCGTCCTTTGGTTCGAGATATCGAAATTGCGCCAGATGTGCATGGAGAATCAGGGCTGGATGGCCCGGAATTACCAGAACCCACCCTTGCGCTAGATCCGCGCCATGCAGTTGATCTTATTATTGAAACAATAATGAGTCATCCCCCAAAAACCATCACGTTAGTGCCGACGGGCGGATTGACAAATATTGCGATGGCAGTTCGTAAAGAGCCCAAAATTGCAGAGTTAGTGAAAGAAGTAGTCTTGATGGGTGGCGGTTATCATGTTGGGAACTGGAGTGCGGTTGCGGAGTTTAATATTAAGATTGATCCAGAAGCTGCGCATATCGTCTTCAATGAAAAATGGCCGCTTACAATGGTGGGGCTTGATCTCACGCATCAAGCGCTAGCAACACCTGATGTGATTGAGAAAATCAGTAAAATTGGGACGAAGCCATCACAATTTGTGGTAGAGCTTTTGGAACATTTCGGTGTGCTATATGAAAAGGCGCAAGGATTTGTTTATCCGCCGGTACATGATCCTTGTGCGGTAGCTTACGTGATTGATCCTGCTGTGATGACAACACAAAAAGTGCCGATTGATATTGAATTAACGGGGACTTTAACGCTCGGCATGACAGTTGCAGACTTCCGTATGCCGCCAAGTGATGATTGTCATACACAAGTCGCGGTCAAACTTAATCATGCTTACTTCTGGGATCTTATTGTCGAGGCGCTAGAGCTTATTGGCGAGGTAGATTATGATCAATAGCATCTCTGAGGGCTTGCGTAATCGTGACCCCAACGATATGCCTAAGCAGAGTGTCGTGCCATTAATGGTGGCACTCTTAATGGCATGTATGGCATTTCAGCTGAATGCAAGTATGCTGAATCCCGTACTTGTTACAATTGCTAGCAGCTTAGGCACAACAGAGGCGACAATCGGCTTGTCGCAGACGGCATTTTTTATGTCAGCGGCGCTCTTTTCGATCTTTATTCCGAGATTGAGTGATATTGTTGGCCGCCGTAAAATACTGTTTATACTAATCTTGGTGACAACGCTAGGTGGTATATTATCGGCGATCACGCCCAATGTTGAGCTTTACTTTGTATCGCGTATTATCCAAGGGTTTTCAGGACCCGTTGTACCACTTTGTCTGTTGATGCTCCATGCTGAGGTAAAAGATCCAAAGCGTTATGGCATGTTGATGGGCATTATTACGGCAGTAAATGGCGGTATTGCAGGTATTGATGCATTCTTAGGGGGCTATATTGCGACAAACTTTGGTTTTAGACCAGTATTTTGGTTTATTGCCGCCGTAGGTATTATCACTTTACCGTTTATTTTAAAAGGAGTGAAAGAGACGAAACCTTCCGCCGGACAGAAAATGGATTGGGTGGGTGTTTTATTCTTAGTGGTAACGCTTGCAGGATTCCTAGTTGCCTTTAATGAAGCCGGGAAAATCACGCAAGCCAATTGGGTATTTGTGATCGGTAGCATTGCTGTTGCGATTATTGCTTTCCTCTGTTTTATTCAGATAGAAAAGCGTGTCAATCAGCCATTAGTCACGGTAATGCATCTAAAACAGCGGTCAACATGGGCGCTGCTTTTAACCACGGTTTTAACAATGACCGGGATATTTGCGGTCGTAAATGGCTTGGTGGTTTCATTTGCCCAAAATGCGGATATCGGTTTTGGCTTTACGGCGAATAAAACAGCGATTTACTTGCTGGCACCTTATGCCTTAATCGGCTGGTTAGTTGGACCTTTTATGGGGAAACTCGCCCCTGTCTTTGGCTATAATCGTATTTTACGGATGGGGTTGATTGGGAGTATTATCGGCATTTTTGTATTAATGCAGTTTGGATTAAGCTCATTGACTGTCTTAATTGTCGGAACGCTCTTAATCGGGATTACTTATGCCGGAACAGCCAATATTATGCTCAATGGCTTAGGGGTTGTTTTATCGCCGGATGATAATCCAGGCTTTCTGCCGGGCATGAATGCGGCGGCATTCCATATTGGGGCGGGCTTGAGTTTTGCTCTATTGCCGGCAATGCTTGTGATCAGTACGAATATGTTTGAAGGTTATGGCAATGGGATGTTACTCGGCTTAGGTATTACGGTAGTCGCCTTTGTCGTTTCATTCTTAATTCCAGATCCTGTGAGTGCTGAAGTACAATCACCGGCTTTATAAATTGACTTCAAAGTAACGAGGTTCAAAGTAGAAATCCCGTATGTGTTGTTGTAACGTATACGGGATTTTTTGTGTTGCAATCTAAAGTAGTGGTAGTGGATTGAATGTTATTGACTTGTCGCCTGTGTATCCGGCTTTGATTTAATCAGAGGGAACACGATAAAGCTTAAAAGCAGTAAGATCGAAACAATTAACAAGCCCCACATGATATTTTGATAAGTACCTGTTATATCATAAATATAGCCAAAGAATGTCGGCATAATTGATGAGATCGTATAACCGCCAAAGAGCATCATAGCAGTCCATCCGGCGACTTTTTCGCCGGTATCTACCTCCGCAAAGGGTAGAACTAGCGTCAGTAGGAATGCGCCTGTCGCACTAAAACCAATCAGTGCAACTGCAAGATATAAGAAGAAGGGTGTGTTCACCATAAAAATCATAAGGATATAGGCGAAAATTAGTGAAAATCCTGTGAAATAGATCGCAAGCTCTTGCCTAAAGCGTGCTAAAAAAATGGGGTAAATAAAGCTCCCGACGAGCCCACTGACCATCAAGACATTGATTAAGATCTGTCCTTCAGTAACGGATATTCCTTGTGAAGAGAGATAAGGGAGAATCCAAGTAACAATGCTGTAGAAAGCGCCTGATTGGAGACCAAAAATCAAAATTGAGAGCCACGCTTTTTTATTACTCCACGGCAGTTTAGCTTTCGGCGTTGTACTTTTTTGTTTAGCCGTTGCCGCAAAGGAACGGAGATAAAAGAGCCAGATAAGGGCAATGATTAAAATCGGGAAAGCCCAAAAAAAGAGGGCGATTTCCCAGCGTATTTGGAAATATTGGCTGACAATAGCCGTAATAAAGGTGCCTAAAATGCCACTAATCCCGATTCCGAGTGAGTAAGCGAGCATGCCCTTTGCCATTGATTTACCAAAATGCTTCTTCACAAAGCCAGAGGCTAAAGGCCCAACAATGGCAATACCTGTGCCCATGATAAAGGAGAAGAAGATTAGCGCTGTAATGTCTGTTAAAAAGGTCCGAAAGAAGGTGCCGATAGCGATCGCTAAAATTGAGAAGGTGATCGTTACTTCCAAGCCAAAGCGATTACTTAAAGGGGTTGCAAGAAGCGCGCAGACACCCATACAGAGCGTGGGAATCGTAATCAGTAAGCTTGTTACCGTTTTTGAGAGGGAGAGATCAAAAGAAATCTCCTCAATAAAAACTCCTAAAGAAGTGAGCGTGACGCGTAAACATGCGGTGGCTAAAAAAACGAGAAGAAAGAGATGAAAGGGGATTTTAGATCCCACATTACTAGAAGCCATAAGAAACCTGAAAACCTAATTTTGATAAAATAACTGCAGTAATCTGCAAAAGAGAGAAGGCACGTACCTTGTAAGGGCTACTACTATACCCTTTATCTGTTCTTGTGAAAAATCGGCCGACCTAATCTTACTGTTAAATGATCAATCGAGTATTACTAAAATGTCGGAGAGATGCGTTGAGTTGATCGACAATAGCAGTCATAGGAAGTATCTCTTGTTATACTCATTATTGAGTGAATGTATTTTATGATCTCCCTCTCATAGTGCCTCCATTTCTATATGTATAAAAGGAATATCGTCATGGGATTTTGAAATCTCATGTTATCAAGCAATGACTAAAGGTGAAATTTGTGATCAATGATTTAATCAGCACGGGACGATATTATCAAGCGGATATTTATGAACAGTTGTGGGTATCGATTGAGGCGATATTTGGCGCCCTGTTTATCGCTATTGTTGCGGGGTTTTTAATAGGATTAGCATTATTTAAGCTGAAAAAAGCCACTGGAATTATCGCGCTTTTGATTTGGCCCCTGAGAATCATTTTCAGTGTGATGGGAAGCTACCCGATCGTTGTTCTCGCCATTTTATTCATACCCCTTGGGCACAATCTATTGGGTACCTCGATTGGTACCGAGATGGGGCAGTTTATCTTAATGGTTTGGGGAATATTCTTTTTCGGGAAGATGATGAATCGTAGTTTTTCTTCTCAAGAAGAAGATGATTGGCTTCCTGTGAAAATAATTGAGAATATACGATTACTGTTGATTTCATTGATTGCCGGCAACGCCGTTTTAGGCGTGTTGGGAATGGGTGGGCTTGGTGAAATGCTTGTTATACTTGCTTATCAGAGATTTGATATTGAGTTTGGCATCATTGTGGGACTGATCTATTTAGTGAGTATATTGCTAATCGAGGCCATTTTTTGGGTTGTACTGACGATTGTACGTACAAAAATTATTGCGCATACGAGGGATATTGAAACTCCCAAAGAGGGTGGCCAAATAGAGCAGACACCGCTGACCCAGAATGAAATACACAATAATGCATCCAATAGTTTGGATTTCCTCATTCGTAAAAAGTAACATGATTTTGCCGTAAGCGCATTAAGAGTCTTGAGCGAATCAATCTTCTATCTTACTGAAATTTAATTGATTAAAACTGTAGTGTTCGATCAAACACTGATAATTCTAAGCGTGAGTTATCGGTGTTTTTTTATATTTAATGGGAAATGGGTCATCTCTTTATAGCAGATGAATAGACGCTAAATCAGTTTTTAATCAATGAGTTAACGTTAAGTACGCCTTTAAAGATAGGTTTTAGGCGAATAAGGCACCTAGTATTATGGATGATTACCTATATATAGGTCATTTGTTAGTCATATTTGCAATCTATACTGCACCCATCCTAAAAATAAAGGGAACAGAAGATGAATGCAATAGAGAGGCGGATTCAAATACGAAGTGCGACAAGTACGTTTTTGACCAAATACTCATAAGGTGTTAAATATCCTAACACCTT
>CANRON010000093.1 GCA_947632245.1 uncultured Ignatzschineria sp.
GGCACTTTTGTCGTCAATATCGGCGAGCTCTTAGAAGCTGCGACCAATGGTTTTCTAAAAGCAACGCTTCACCGCGTTATACCGAGCAGAGTCGGTACCCATCGTTATTCTCTCGCTTACTTTCTAAATGCTGACTTAGACCGCTCCGTCCCGGCATTAACACTGCCAGATAACCTACAAAAGCTCACGCTCGGCATTACGCAAGACCCTAATAATCCAATCTATTCCAATGTCGGTAAAAACCTTCTCAAAGGTCGTTTACGCTCACATCCTGATGTCGCTCAAAGATTCTATGCCGATATCCGTATTGAGGATCTTTAAGCAGAGACGATTCATTACTCACAATCTAGACAAATCACCTCTCACTACATTTACAGCACAAGCCTGGGGATTATAAATTATGAAATATCTATTTTTTAACCACATTTTAAAGTCATTAACGGTCTTAGCATCCTTAAAACAAACTTTTATTTCAAGCAATTCGCTTAAATCCTCGCTAAAAATAGCCGGGATGGGCATGTTATCTACTCTATTAGTCGCTTGTGGGGATTCTACCGTAGATAGTAATACTAGCGCCCAAGCGGAACGTAAAACACCGCTACATATTACGACTTCAGCGGGTGATTTTGCCGACTTTGTCCGAGATTATATTGGTCCTGAACTCGAAAAATCTGGCTACGAAGTAAAACTCTCTGAAGCCTCTGATACAAAGATCCAAAACTTAAGTGTCGCGGAAGGTTCTGCTGATCTTAATATCGTCCAACATAAGCCGTATTTAGATGAGTTTAACGAGACCCATAAAACGGATCTTGTCACGCTTGTACAAGTCCCGACCGCTTCTTATGGACTCTATCCTGGAAAACTCGCATCACTAAGTGAAGTTAAGGAAGGGGCTACCATTGGTATTCCCTCTAATGTGACTAATTATGCACGCGGCTTATGGATTTTAGAACAGATCGGCTGGATTAAACTCCGGGACGACATCCCCAACCGCTTTCGAGCGGTTGCATCAGATATTGCTGAAAACCCTTATAATCTACAAATCATAGAGATCAATGGCCCCCAAATGACGCGCGCTAAAGATGATCTTGATTATGCCATCATTAATGGTAACTACGTCATTGATTCCGGCATGAGCTTAAGCGAAGCGCTTCACATTGAATCAAGCAAACATTTCGTGAATTGGGTTGTGGTCAATGAGCCTAATAAAAATGCACCCTGGGCAAAAGCAATCATTGAGATTATTAACTCAGATGGATTTAAAAAATATACCGCTGAGAAATTCCCCAATTATGATTTACCGCTTGCGTGGGGAATTTAAGAAAAAATCGTTTAACTTCTCCTCTTCCGTCCATTATCTCCTCCCCCTATACTCATCTCATAACATAGTAATTCGGAAACTACACACCATAAAGCCTAGTACATTTAGTACTAGGCTTTATGGTGATTGAGGTATAATAATCTGAATAATCTCAGTGGCTTTTAACGGATTTTTATATTTCAATTCACATAAAACAAAATACTGAAATATTGGCAAATACTCCCCCCAATTACAAATAGATGCCAGATACCATGGAAATGCTTATATTTTTCATCCAATAAAAAGAAGATCACGCCTAAGGTATAAACAACGCCACCAAGAGCGAGCCAAAATATTCCGGCTGAGGAGAGGCATAGCGATAAAGGTTTTGCGGCAATGAGAATTAGCCAGCCCATCACTAAATAGATTGTCATAGAAAACACCTGGGTTCTTCGGCCGATCCAGATCTCTTGAATAATGCCAATAACACATAATCCCCACGAGATACCAAAGAGCGACCACCCCCAACCGCCGGATAAGCTCACTAATGTATAAGGGGTATAACTTGCGGCAATGAGCAGATAAATCGCACAGTGATCGAGTACTTGAAAGATCTCTTTACGTCTTCCGGGTTTTTGAAGATGATACAGTGTGGAAATAAGGTATAAGAGAACGAGTGCAGATCCATAGATCGATACACTCACTATTTTCCAAGCATCTTGATAGATGCTCGAATGAACAATGAGAAAAACCATCCCTCCAAGTGCTAATAATGTTCCGAAAAGATGGGTATAAATATTGAACTTCTCGCCATGTGGCATCGGTTAGCTCCCCTGTGTCATCTATGCATACAAAGAGTTGCATTTTAGCATTCTCCTTTTAAGATTAAAATTTAAGCATCCCATGCATTTTTCCGCTAATGTATAATGCAATGAATCATTTAAGTAACAACTGAATTTATGGAGTGAATAATGCGTAAACGTACCTCTCAAGTAAACCTTGATGGCTTTCGTAAACAGAAAAAATCCTTTCGTTTAAAACCGCTTGCGGCAATTGTGGCTTCAGCCCTAATTCTTGCTGCCTGTGGTGATAACACCCAAGAACAGATGGAAGAAGTCTCCATGTATCGTAATGTGGAAGAGTGTGTGCGCTATAATCCTGATGCCAAATCACTCTGTGAAACAACTTTCGCACAAGCCACTCAGGAAGCAATTGATACCGCACCCCGTTTTGCAACGCGTGAAGATTGTGTTGCAGAATTTGGGGAAGCAGGATGCCAAGCTGCGCCTGTGAATCAAGAGAATGCCACCGCGCAACAATCAAGTGGTAGCATGTGGATGCCGCTGATGGCGGGCTTCTTATTTGGGAAAATGATGGGCGGCGGATTCAATGCGCACAAACCGCTCTATTCACCCCAAAACGGGCCGAATAAAGGCAGCATGTTTGACGCAAGCGGTAAAAACTTTGGCTCAGCAGCACCCGGCACGAAGTTTAAAGTCAATCCTTCTGACATGAAACCAGGCCAACCGGGGCAAACAATGCGCCGTGGTGGTTTTGGACAGATGGTTTCAAAGCAGAGCATGGCGGCACAATCAAAGTCAGCAGCAGGTAGCCAAAATAACAATACTCAACGTCGTAGCATGGGTGGCTAATTCATGAAACGTGTTGCAATTACCGAACGTCCCCATTGGCAAGCTCAGGCCGAGGAGTTCGGCTTTAATTTCCATACGATGTATGGCGAGCGCTATTGGTGTGAAGACTTTTATTATCAATTTGGGCTTAAAGAGATAGAACTCATTGAAGATGCGACAGAAGAACTTCATCAAATGGCGCTCAAAGCTGTGGATCGCGTTGTAAAGAGCGAAAAACTACTAGAAAGATTCCAAATTCCGCCTCAAAGCTGGCGCTTTATTCGAGAATCATGGAATCGCCAAGAGCCTTCTCTTTATGGCCGTTTTGACTTTGCTTATAGCGAAAATGAAGGGGCTGAACCAAGCCTTAAAATGTTGGAGTACAATGCAGATACACCGACCTCTTTGTACGAGAGTGCTTTTTTCCAATGGCTCTGGCTTGAGGATCAAATCGACGCTAAAAATCTGCCGATGATTGCCGATCAGTTCAATAGCATTCAAGAACGATTAATCTCTCGCTTTGGCGATCTTCGCGCGTATCACAATATTGATCGCATGCATTTTAGTTGCTGCGAAGATTCTGAAGAGGATCGCGGAACAGTTCAATACTTAATAGACTGCGCACTTGAAGCTGGCATTGCGACTAAATTCCTTCATATCGAAGAGATTGGTATCAATAGTGAGCTCGAGTATACGGATGTAGAGGATGAAGTCATTGCGACCATCTTCAAGCTCTATCCCTGGGAATTTATGCTCGGTGAAGACTTTGCAAGTTATCTCGATATGGGTAAAACGCGTTGGCTTGAGCCCGCATGGAAAGCGATTCTTTCTAATAAAGCTCTGTTACCGCTACTTTGGGAGATGTTCCCCGATCATAAATATCTCCTCCCTTCCTATTTTGCAGATGATAAGAAAGCTAAAAGCTTAACGAATTATGTGAAAAAGCCCCTCTTCTCACGGGAAGGGGCGAATGTGGAGATTATCACCAGTGGCGAAGTGATTGAGAGCGCCGATGGCCCTTATGGCGTTGAAGGCTCTATCATCCAAGAATATGTGCCGCTTCCTGTATTTGATGGTAATCATGTCGTTGTTGGTAGCTGGATTGTCGGTGATACAGCGTGTGGGCTGAATATCCGCGAAGATCATTCAAAAATCACACAAGATCTTTCCCGCTTTTATCCACATGCAATTATAGGCTAATCCATATCTCTTAAAAAAGCTGCATTAAATTAAGTGTTGTGGTTTCTCAAATACGAAAAACCGAAGTATTTCTCGATACTTCGGTTTTTTATCATCTCTACATAGAATATCTCCAAGGGGATATATCAACTGCGCCTAGAGGTAATACATATAGTTACCTTCTTCACCTTGCGCTTCTAAAGCAATATCCGCGAGGGTAATCGCCGTTAAGGTATCTGATAGCCCTTCTCGCATCGGCTTATAAACCATTAAAACTAATGCGCGCTCTATTTTTTGAGAGGATTGGCTCACCGTATCGTCATTCTCTGAAAACAGTGCCGGCTCAACACTTTCCAAAATATCATATAATGTAATCTCTTTGGGGGCTCTCGTTAAATAATAACCCCCTTGCGCACCCTTAATCGAGCCCACCACTTCACCGCGGCGTAGTTCTGAGAAAATTCTTTCTAAATAAATCTTAGAAATTTCAAGCTCTTCCGCAATCTCAAGCACCGTAACTGTCGGCTGAGATTCATGGACAAGCGCCATTTTAACAAGCGATGCAAGTGCATAACGAGATTTTGCAGATAATTTCATGAAAACTCCTCAATGAATATTTAATTGACAACTATTTGTGAATCCTGATAATGTACACACATACAGATTAAACATATAATAAAGGTATGCTTATTATACGTCAATGATTGATTGCATATCTTACTTTTGATAAGACATTTAACACGGAGACTATTCAATGGCACACATTTATGAAAGCTTAACAGACCTCATTGGTAAAACACCATTATTACAGTTAAACCGCTTCTCAAAATCTCAAGATTTAGAGACTGCTATTATTGGTAAACTAGAATACCTTAATCCCGCAGGAAGTGTAAAAGATCGTATTGCATATGCAATGATTGATACGGCAGAAAAAGCTGGTATTTTAAAACCCGGCGCTGTCATTATAGAACCTACAAGTGGAAATACAGGGATAGGCCTTGCTTCTGTTGCAGCGGCAAAAGGGTATCGTATCATCCTTACAATGCCTGAGACAATGAGTATTGAACGCCGCAATCTCTTAAAAGCTTATGGTGCGGAATTAGTCCTCACAGAAGGCGCCAAAGGCATGAAAGGCGCTATTGCGAAAGCGGAAGAGCTCACAGCCGAAATAGAAGGCGGTGTTATCCTTGGCCAATTCGTCAATCCGGCAAACCCACAAGTTCATAAAGAGACGACCGGTCCTGAAATTTGGAATGATACCGATGGTAAAGTTGATATCGTGATTGCGGGCATTGGTACAGGCGGGACAATTACAGGGATTGGTGCATTCTTGAAAGAAAAAAATCCCAATATACAAATTATTGCCGTAGAGCCAGAATCCTCCCCTGTTTTAACACAAGGCACAGCAGGCCCCCATAAAATTCAAGGTATCGGTGCCGGATTTATTCCTGAAACCCTCGATACTAAAATTTATGATGAAGTGGTCACTATTTCCGACTCAGCGGCCTTTGAATATGCCAAGGTAGTCGCTGCAACGGAAGGTTTACTCATTGGTATCTCTTCAAGTGCCGCGATAAAGGCTGCTGTTGAAGTCGCAAAACGTCCTGAAAACAAGGGTAAAAAGATTGTCGTAATTCTTCCAGACAGTGGTGAAAAATATCTTTCTACACCTTTATTTGAAAAAGAATAAACAGTCCCCATATTAACAATATGGTAATTAGTTCCTCCTCTAACTACCTTTGCTCGCCCAAACAGTCATTACTGGTTGGGCTTTTTTTTGCGATAGATCACCGTGAAACCACTCTGCTTTATAATCTCTCTGTATCGCGCTTATCTCGGGTTATGTCTGATTATGTCTTATAGAGAATCTGACCCTTTCATATGACACAACTTCTGTAACTCCTTAAAAAACCTTCCCGCATGAAAACCATCACCCACAGCATGATGAAGCTGTAATGCCACCGGTATAAATACTTTATCGTCCCTCGTAAAATATTTCCCCAATGTCACAATCGGCGTAAAGAGATTATGAAGGCTCGCAAATTGCATACTAAAACTCGTAAACGAGATCCAAGGCAATGCGGAGATATAAAAGATGTTTTCCGGCAATTCTCCTTTCGGAAAGTAACTCAAATCAGCGCCATACACTTGAGTATCATGTTCATACTCCGCAACAAATGCTGCAATGTCCTGCTGATACTCACTCCAAATAGAAGAGAAGCTCTCTTCGTCCGTATGGGGAATGGTATAGCTTGGGTTAATCTGATCATAGACAATGAGCTCCTCATCTTTGATCGCCATTTTAAATTCAGGATATTGATTTAAAACCGTCGCAATTTGATGAATCATCACCGGATAAAATTTATATCCCTGGGCTTTGGCATTGCTTAATAGATCCGTAATCTCAACTTCAACAGTGATGCTAAATGCATTTTGTGCATAATTTTTAAAAATATTAAAATGCTCTTTTCTCGCCCAGTTATCAGTGTCAAATTTTTTATATGCAATCGCTTGAATAGTCATCCCTTCGCCTCTTTCCACAATCATTTTCTGTCATGTATCGATCGTGCAATATAACATTAATTTGGGGATAC
>CANRON010000094.1 GCA_947632245.1 uncultured Ignatzschineria sp.
AGTCATCCCTTCGCCTCTTTCCACAATCATTTTCTGTCATGTATCGATCGTGCAATATAACATTAATTTGGGGATACTATTATAACGAGCTACCCATTTGAAGAGCGCTTTCTCTAAAAAAATAAGGGTTATTATGTCCGCTCTAACAGATTCATCAACGCCTTTTCATTGTGCATTAATGCTTGAAAACGAAGCGCTAATCGTTGCATCAACGCATGATTCTCTGACAGGGCTGAAAACATATCTGCCTCAGGATCTAGCACAATTTCTTCGACATTTTCTGCAAATTCTGCATTGATTAATTTTAAGATCACTTTTGCCCAAGCATAACCATTGAAGTAATCCCGATCTATATCTATTTTTAGGCAGAGCGCCGCCATAATGGGTTGATTATAAAAGGCATCAGCCATAAAAAAGAAGGCGGTTTTCCCCTCTTCATGTTGAAGAAGATGTAGCGGCTTTAAAAGTTCTGTCATAGGCTTCCATACAAATAAACGAATAAACGAATAAACGAATAAACGAATAAAATAGAGAATACCGTATGATAAACAGTTTTATTTAAAGCCGATAGCGCTATTTTAATTGTGCTAAAACAATCTCAGGCTCCGCACGATTCATATAATTGCCATCGATAAAGGCATAACGAATCACCTTTTCCACATCCACTAAATAGGTGGCCGGAATAGGCAGTGTATAAGATGTATCCCCATTTAAAGTGGTAAGATCTGCCCCTATCTCTGCGTAAATACTTTGAGACCGCTCATCAAGCGTAAATACCAGCCCAAACATCTGCGCAATCTTATTTTCAGGATCTATCAATACTCGTACTCGATCATTTGAATGATTCATCATCGCTTCACTCTGCCCTGAAATTTGCGGCGTGATAAATATAACCGTTATATCTTGATCTTGTGCTGCCGGAATATTCATCATCGCCTGATAATGGGCAAGCTCTGCCATACAAAATGGGCACCAGCTGCCGCGAATAAAACTAATAACCACCGGCCCTTGTTGTAACAACTCATCAATGGCGACTTCTTCCCCTTTATAATCTCGTAAAGAAAACGAAGGGATAAGATCCCCGACTTGTAGTGCATCTTTACCAGCATCACTTTGCAGTAGCGCTGATAATCCTTCTCCAAAAACTGTAAGAATTTCCGGAGGCAATGCCGAACTCATTTGTTGTTGAATTTGATCTAATCTGTTTTTGAGCGTCATGATTGCGCCTTTTCTGTGGTGAGGTTTAAGGTAAAGAGTAATATTATCTTACGATCGTGCTGACTATTTAGAGTTGTTCAACACTATGCAGAATCTTGTTGAGGATATGATCTAACTGATCCATTTCATCCGTGCTTAATGCACTTGTAAGGGCTTGAATCCAAGTTGTGTGTGTAGTAAATGCCGAAGCGATAATCTCACTGCCGATTGGTGTCAGCTCAATGCGATACTTACGCTTATCTTCAGGAACATCAACTTTAGTAATGTACCCATCTTTTAGCAATACTCGAATCTGCTGCGTCATTGTTGCTTTCGTCACGCCGCTCATTTCTGCCACTTGCAAAGGAGAAAGTGCTCCATGCTCTCTTAACAGCATCAGCACCAATAATCGAGATTCTGATAATTGATAGTTATCTAACTTCAGAGCGCATGATCGATCAATGCACTCTGTTGTGGATAATAACTTCATACAAAGGGCTATTCGGGCATTCTCTTGCGGATTTTCAGCGCCGAGTAGCGCAATAAAAGCCTGATATTTTTCAGGAAGCATTTCTCATCCTCTCCAATATAGTAAGTATACGTACAATTTTAGGTATATTAATTTCTAATGCGCTTCCTGTCAATATCCACTCTCAAAAATGTGCATCTCTGCAATAAACCCGGCGGGAGCATTTCTCTTGAAAAACAACGCTTCAATTTCCGAGCGTGGCTGATCACAGTAGATTGAACCCCTGCAATATCGGGTTCTTTGAATAACAACATTCATGCTAAGCTACGTGAAACCAATGCTTACTATCGGCTCAATACACTATGAAAACATTCATCGAAGAGAAACAGATCTCACTTTATGCGCTTATTATTCCAATCGCACTAATCCTCGGCATTTATACCCCTGAATCTGCGTCATTGTGGGAAATACTCATCCCTTATCTATTGGGCGGATTAATGTTTGCGATGTTTTCTCAAATTCCTTTTTGGGAGCTGAGAAAGGCACTCAATCATCGGCGATATCTTATCGCGCTGCTTCTCTCTAACTTTATAATGGTCCCCATGATTGTCTGGATGCTGATCCCGTTTTTACCAGCAAATACCGGCATTATGATCGGTGTACTATTAGTGCTTCTCACGCCTTGCATTGATTATGTGATTGTCTTCACCAAAATTGGTAAGGGAAATGCTGAGCTCGTTTTAGCTTCAACACCGCTACTTTTCATTGCTCAAATGATCCTACTGCCACTCTATCTCTGGCTTTTTGCCGGTAAAAAATTTATGGCTATTGTCGCCATCGGGCCCTTTATCGAAGCGTTTATCACGCTGATATTGATCCCGCTTGTTTTAGCACTATATATTCAATGGTCCGCGCAAAAGTCTCGTGCCGGCAATCAAGTATTAACCTTTTCTGCATGGCTGCCCGTACCTCTAATGGCGGCCGTATTACTCGTGATTATTAGCTCTCAAACGCCTAAAATAATCGACAGCTTTAATGCGATTTTAATTGTAATCCCTATCTATATCGCCTTTATGATTTTAACATTTGGCGGCGCATATATGATTGGAAAGCTTTTTTTACTGGATATCCCGGCAAAGAGAGCCTTAATTTTTAGCACAGGAACGCGAAACTCACTCGTTGTACTGCCCTTCGCCTTTGCACTCCCCGGAAACTTGAGCGCCATTGCCGCGGCCGTCATTGTTATGCAAACAATCGTAGAGTTAATTGGCGAGCTTATCTATATCAAAATCATACCGCGGATCGTCAGGTCAAAATAACGGCTCATTATATTATGATTATTTCTAAGGTAATATTCCGTATATATGCTATTACTAACGTAACGTATATTTTTGTAAATATCCGCTGTTCAATCCCATCAATCTCTTTTTGAGGAGATCCCCCATCACGGCAGAGATTATCCTTTAGCAACGGCAAATATACCCGGCATTATTTTTGGTCTGCTCGCCTTTTGGACATCACTATAGCACTCTTGAAAATCAATTAGATATGAAAAAACCTTCGACTTTAATATCGAAGGTTTATCGTATTTACATCATTTAATTCGGATATAGCTGAATGATCTCTTTCACACCATTAATCACAAACTGCACGCCCATACACACCAGTAAAAATCCCATCAATCGCGATATCGCATCAATCCCTTTTTCTCCCAAGACTCGCATAATATTTGCGGAACTTCGTAGTCCTAACCACAGTAAAATGCCAATCATCGTAAATACAATAATAGGTGCGACCAGCAATACAAGCTCTGAGACTCCTGGGTCATTTTGCGCGGTAGAGGCGGCACTAATTAAGAGTGCCATTGTTCCAGGACCTGCAGTTCCCGGCATTGAGATGGGTACAAAACTAATACTTGAGCTCGTCTGGATTTTCTTCGGCTTTGTCTCATCATCATCGTTTGAAGTCGGAAACAGCATCGTAAAACCTATAAAGGCTACGATCAATCCGCCTGAAATACGCAATCCCGGCACTGATATCCCAAAAGCACTCATCACATAGCTGCCACCATACCAAGTTAACAGCAGAATGATAAAGGTATAAACGGCACTCTTCACCGCCGTTTTATCTCGCTCACTCTTTGACATCCCGCCAGATAGACCCAAAAACATCGCGATCGCCGTCAAGGGATTCGCCATAGGCAGCAGCAAAACAAATCCTAAAGAGATTGCCTTTAATAACTCCATCATATTTGTAACCTTTTTACTTTTCAATTTAGGTAAAATTGTAACATTAATGGTGTAACAGATAGGAATGTTAAATCTTTATGATCAAATACTCAGGCAACAAAAAACCCTTAACTTTCGTTAAGGGTTTTTTATATCTGGCGGAGGCGGTGGGATTCGAACTCACGAACGGTTTAACCCGTTGCCGGTTTTCAAGACCGGTGCCTTCAACCACTCGGCCACGCCTCCAATAGAGAAGAGTTATTATAGAGAAGTTTTTTAATTGTGCAAGTTTTTTATAACAAGTATCCGCTTAGCGATAAAATCCTATCTTAATCCAAAGCACATGCCAAGACTGTTGCGCCTTATGCCAAAATACGCATTGATTATCATCATTTCCCTCAAGATTTTTCATGACAAATATTAGAACCTAAATAAAGAGATGATTATAAGCAAACGTCCTTATATCTCAATCCCCGATCACAATCACTCAGATATAGACCTGAGCTTCTAATATAAAACTCTGCACTAGACAGAGATATTAATAAAAATTAATAGGTGAGGATATGAAAAAAGAAAAAGCTTCTAAAGAATTAAAGCTGGCAGTAGCCGCTCCCACCGTCGGATCTATTGCTGAATGGTATGAATTTTTCCTCTACGGTACTGCAACCGCCTTAGTATTTGGGCAAGTATTCTTCAAACAAACAGGGAATGCCATAGATGGGATTTTGGCTGCTTTTGCATTATATGCGGTCGGATTTCTAGCGCGTCCCTTGGGTGGACTTGTATTTGGCCATTATGGGGACAAATATGGCCGAAAGAAACTATTACAAATTAGCCTCATCATGGTTGGCATTACGACCTTTTTAATGGGTATGATTCCTGGCTTTGATAGTATTGGATACTGGGCACCCATCTTATTGGTATCGCTTCGACTAATACAGGGCTTTGCCTTTGGCGGCGAATGGGGTGGCGCTGTAATTTTAGTATCGGAACATAGCCCACCCAATCGCAGAGGATTTTGGGCAAGTTGGCCCCAAGCCGGCGTCCCCCTCGGCAATCTTGTTGCAACGATTGTCCTCCTTGTATTATCCTCCACGCTCTCTCAAGAACAGTTTTTAGATTAGGGCTGGAGAGTTGCCTTTTGGTTTTCTGCCGTTGTCGTATTGATTGGTCTTTGGATTCGTAAAAGTGTTGATGATGCGCCTGTATTCAAAGAAGCCCAAAAACAGCAAGCACTGAAGGCTGAAAAACAACTCAGGATTGTTGAAGTATTCAAACACCATAAAAAAGCCATTATCGCAGGTATCGGTGCACGATTTGTTGAAAACATTCTCTACTATATGGTCGTCACATTCTCAATTAGCTACTTAAAACTCGTTGTAAATAAAGATATCACTGAAATTCTCTTCATGATGTTTGGTGCACACTTTGTCCATGTATTCTTTATTCCCTTAATGGGCCATCTCAGTGATGTCTATGGGCGAAAACCTATTTTTATTTTTGGTGCAACACTCACAGCAACTTGGGGATTTTTTGCCTTCCCTATGATGGATACCGGTAACGACTTTATTATTATGCTCGCCATAATCATCGGTCTTTTCTTCCAATCAATGACCTACTCACCTTATTCAGCCTTAATGACAGAGCTATTTCCTACGCATATTCGCTATACATCATTATCTTTGTGCTACCAAATTGCACCAATCTTAGCAGGCTCATGGGCACCGCTGATTTCGCTAGCATTATTAGACCACTTCCATAGCTCCATCCCCATATCAATTTACTTGGTATGCGCAAGCATCATCTCAATTATCTCTATCTCTCTTATTAAAGAGACCAAAGGCAGTGAACTGAACTTTACTAAACCTCACTAATTGAGGAAGGCTCTAGATCTCAATGATAAAGCTGTTTTTTCTACTTAATTTTATGACAACAAAAAACCCCTTAACTTTCGTTAAGGGGTTTTTAATTTGGCGGAGGCGGTGGGATTCGAACTCACGAACGGTTTAACCCGTTGCCGGTTTTCAAGACCGGTGCCTTCAACCACTCGGCCACGCCTCCAATAGAGAAAGGTCATTATAATGAAAAGTTATTTCTTCGCAACTTCTTTTTAATGCCTTTCCTAGCTTTGATTACTAATTACTCAATTGTGACGATACGCAAGCAGTTTGTGCCGCCTTGTTGGAAGTTAAATGAGCCGAAAGTTACGATAATTCTATCGCCTACTTCCACGGCGTCCATATCTTTTAATACTTGCACAACTTGTCTTTGGATCTCATCATCTGCCGATGGCTTGAAATCATAAAATACAGGTTGAACGCCGCGGCAGATCGTTAAGCGACCACACGTATCCTGATTACGGGTAATGCCGTAGATCGGTAAGCCTGTTGAAACCCGGCTCATCAAGAGTGCTGTTGTGCCTGTTTCTGTTAAACATGCCACCGCTTTAATATCAAAGTGGTTTGCAAGCACAATGGATGACATCGCAATCGCTTCATCTGTTCTTTCAAACTTAAATGGCTCTTCACGAAGTGAGTATCCCCCTTGCGAGCCTAAGTTACGATCAACTTCGCTTTCAGCTCCTAAGCAGATTTCTGCCATAGATTGCACGGTTTTAATCGGGTATTTACCGACCGCTGTTTCTGCTGAAAGCATGACCGCATCCGTACCATCTAATACTGAGTTCGCAACGTCCATCACTTCAGCACGAGTCGGTGATTGGTTCTCAATCATTGATTCCATCATTTGCGTTGCCGTGATCACGGCTTTATCTAATTGACGCGCACGATGGAT
>CANRON010000095.1 GCA_947632245.1 uncultured Ignatzschineria sp.
GCAACCCTGCTTACTCAAAATCTATTCACACATGGTTACGTTTTGGGGAAATTATGAGGGGATCTCTCAGTGCTCAGCATGTTTGAGTGCTTTACTCGCCGCGGGTTGAGAAATATGTAAAACTTCAGCCGCACGCGTTAAGGAACCACAAGTCATTACAGCATAAAAGATATCGAGATGTCTTAATTTCATTCCATGTAGCCTACTGATTATTTATTTCTACGGACTATTCTAACGAATAAAGTATAAATAATCAGATATACTCGTCATAATTCAAATTTTGGTTTAGTTGTCACGAGAATTAATTCGTAAACGTGCAAGCTAAATAGATTGACTAGGGGAATATACGGGGTAAGAAAGCGGCTCGGCATACTGCCCTATAATAAATTGTTAGGAGAAGTACGCCGAGTAGTGTGTAGCTATTAGGTAAAGTATGTACCAATTTCAATAAATATTTTAATTAAGATACTGTTTGAAATATCAACAATAAAGGCACCGACCATAGGAACGACAAGGAAAGCTTTATGTGATGGTCCAAATGCTTTTGTGACTGTTTGCATATTCGCAATTGCTGTTGGTGTTGCTCCCATACCAAAGCCACAGTGACCCGCGCTGATCACGACAGCATCATAATCTTTGCCCATCATTTTGAAGGTGACAAAGCAGGCAAATAGCACCATGACAACAGTTTGTACAGCAATGATAATTAATACTGGCCCTGCCATGCTTGCCAATTGACCAAATTTTAATGACATTAACGCCATTGCCAAGAAAAGCGATAAAGCAACGCTACCTAATACATCGACGGTCGGCTCAAACACTTCGTGTTTAAATACATGAGTCAGTGTATTACGGATAATAATACCGACAAATAAACACCAGACAAAAGTAGGCAGTTGCAGAAAAGTATCTTTAAACAATGCACTGATATAGCCACCAACAACAATACAGATAATCAGCATTGAAATGGTTTCAATAACGTTATTTGCATTGATTTTTCTTTTGACGCTTGGTTGCTCAAAAGCTTCAACGATAGTGTCGCGCTCTTGCTCGGTTGTTTTAGGAATAGAGACCTTTTTCAAAAGATGACGGGCAACAGGGCCGCCAACTAAACCACCCAACACTAATCCAAGTGTTGCACAAGCCATCGCTAATTCAACGGCGCCTGTTACACCATATTTATCAGCGAGAATAGGGCCCCATGCTCCGGCATTACCATGACCACCTGTTAGAGTAATTGAACCTGCAATTAAGCCAATAAATGGACTTTCATTCATCATGACAGCCATACTCATGCCGACAGTATTTTGAATGGCGATTAGGATCGTTACTGCAATAGTTAATAGAACTAACGGCTTTCCTCCTTTAATCAGTCGAGAAAAGTCAGAACTTAGCCCGATAGAGGAAAAGAATGTGAGCATTAATAAACTTTGCAATGAAGCATCAAAAGTAAACGAATAACCTGATGTTTTATCAATAATTAACAGAACAATTGCAACAATAAAGCCACCAACGACGGCTTCTGGTATGTGGTTTTTTTGTAGGAACGGGGTAAATTTTACGACAAACATTCCTATGAGTAGCGCGATACATGCGACTAATAATGTATAACTGGCATCTAGGATCATTTTTTTACCTCTATTAGTTTACCAGAATTTTCACTATAACAATTTAACAATAGTGAAAAATGAAGTTACTTTGGTTAACTAATCTTTAACAATGAGTTTTATTAGGGTATCCATAACTTTTAGTTAATAGGGTCATAATTTTAGTGTGATCTTAATCATGAAATATTAAAAAGATTAAAATAACAACAATGGTATTTAATGATGGGTAAACCTAAATACCATGCGGGATCCGCACTATTTTCGGTGATAGCAAAAAATAAAAAAGTATAAATAATAAACAAAATTATAAGAGAAGGAGAACATGATAAGCGCAGGCCGAGCAATTTAAAGAAGTGTGATATACAACATAAAACAGCAGCATGACCTTTCTATATTTCGTTGCTTATCGAAGTGTTAATTTTCGGGTGGATTACTCTGTTTGTTGATTAATAACGGAGAAAAATATGATTGCTGTAATATTTGAGGTGCAAATACAACCCGACCAACAAACTCGCTATTTGACTTTAGCTGAGGAGTTAAGACCACTATTAAGTCATGTAGCTGGTTTTATTTCAATTGAACGTTTTCAAAGTCTAGCTACAGAAGGAAAAATGTTATCGCTATCTTGGTGGGAAAACGAATACGCAGTTCTGCAATGGAAAAATCATGTTTTACATGCGAAAGCTCAACAAGAAGGGCGAGAGTCAATATTTGATTTTTACAAAATTAGTATTGCTCATATTACTCGCGAATATTCATTTAAAAAGGACAAGGATAATGTTTGATGTTCACGTTGTTTTAGATAATCAAATAGGACAATTAGCATTACTAGGAAAAACATTAGGTAATAAAGGTATTGGATTGGAAGGGGGAGGGATATTTACGGTTGGTGATGAATGCCATGCTCATTTTCTTGTTGAACAAGGAAAGGAAGCTAAAATAGCGCTAGAGCAAGCTGGACTGTTAGTACTTGCGATCCGGACACCATTAATTCGTAAGTTAAAACAGGAAAAACCGGGGGAACTTGGCGAAATAGCACGAGTATTGGCGGAGAATAACATTAATATTTTAGTGCAATACAGTGACCATGCTAACCAACTGATATTAATAACGGACAATGATAGTATGGCTGCATCTGTTACGCTCCCTTGGGCAATAAAGTGAACTTGCGATGGCTAATTTAATACGAAAAGAGGTTACCTTTGAGTCCTCAATAGCCGCGATAGGGGCGGCTATGTCTGACATTTCACGAGTTAAAATACTCAGTGCTTTGATGGATGGGCGAGCTTGGACGGCCACTGAGCTAAGTTCTGTGGCGAATATATCAGCTTCAACGGCGAGCAGTCATTTATCTAAATTATTAGATTGCCAGCTAATCACAGTAGTAGCTCAAGGCAAGCATCGTTATTTTCGGCTAGCAGGAAAAGATATTGCTGAATTGATGGAAAGTATGATGGGGATCTCCTTAAACCATGGCGTACATGCCAAAGTTTCCACGCCAGTGCATTTACGAAAAGCACGTACTTGCTATGATCATTTAGCTGGCGAAGTTGCCGTTAAGATCTATGATTCCCTTTGTCAACAGCAATGGATCACTGAAAATGGTTCAATGATCACATTAAGTGGTATTCAATATTTTCATGAAATGGGAATTGACGTTCCTTCCAAACATTCACGTAAAATCTGTTGTGCGTGTTTAGATTGGAGTGAACGCCGTTTCCATTTAGGTGGGTACGTTGGAGCCGCATTATTTTCGCTTTATGAATCTAAAGGGTGGTTAACTCGACATCTTGGTTACCGTGAAGTTACCATCACGGAAAAAGGTTATGCTGCTTTTAAGACCCACTTTCACATTTAAGTTGTTTTTCTAATCCGCATATGATCAATTCAAGGCCGAATAAGAAGGCTGGCTCTGCACCTTGGTGATCAAATAATTCGATAGCTTGTCGTAATAATGGCGGCATACTATCAGTAGTAGGTGTTTCCCTTTCTTCTTTAGCGACTTGATGCTCTTGATCTTCCAATACGCAACCTAAAGTAAAATGCCCCACAGCGCTGAGTGCATATAATGCATTCTCTAGTGAAAAACCTTGTTGGCATAAAAAGGCTAATTGATTTTCGAGAGTTTCATACTGTTTTTCTGTAGGCCGTGTACCTAAATGTACTTTTGCTCCATCGCGATGACTTAGTAAAGCACATCTAAAACTTTTAGCGTTATTACGTAAAAAATCTTGCCAGCTTTCCCCTTCTAAAGGGCAAAAGTGAGTATGGTGCCTATCTAACATCTCAATGGCTAAGGCGTCGAGCAAAGCCCGCTTATTTTTTACATGCCAATACAATGTAGGCTGCTCTACACCTAGCTTCTGGGCGAGTTTACGGGTTGTTAAACCTTCGATTCCGACCTCATTAAGCAGCTCTAATGCGCTGTTAATCACTTTACTTTTATCTAATCTAGACATCATTAATTCCTAATTTTTGTTGACACTCTATCATTGATAGAGTTATTTTACCACTCCCTATCAGTGATAGAGAAAAGTGAAATGAATAGTTCGACAAAGATCGCATTGGTAATTACGTTACTCGATGCCATGGGGATTGGCCTTATCATGCCAGTCTTGCCAACGTTATTACGTGAATTTATTGCTTCGGAAGATATCGCTAACCACTTTGGCGTATTGCTTGCACTTTATGCGTTAATGCAGGTTATCTTTGCTCCTTGGCTTGGAAAAATGTCTGACCGATTTGGTCGGCGCCCAGTGCTGTTGTTGTCATTAATAGGCGCATCGCTGGATTACTTATTGCTGGCTTTTTCAAGTGCGCTTTGGATGCTGTATTTAGGCCGTTTGCTTTCAGGGATCACAGGAGCTACTGGGGCTGTCGCGGCATCGGTCATTGCCGATACCACCTCAGCTTCTCAACGCGTGAAGTGGTTCGGTTGGTTAGGGGCAAGTTTTGGGCTTGGTTTAATAGCGGGGCCTATTATTGGTGGTTTTGCAGGAGAGATTTCACCGCATAGTCCCTTTTTTATCGCTGCGTTGCTAAATATTGTCACTTTCCTTGTGGTTATGTTTTGGTTCCGTGAAACCAAAAATACACGTGATAATACAGATACCGAAGTAGGGGTTGAGACGCAATCGAATTCGGTATACATCACTTTATTTAAAACGATGCCCATTTTGTTGATTATTTATTTTTCAGCGCAATTGATAGGCCAAATTCCCGCAACGGTGTGGGTGCTATTTACCGAAAATCGTTTTGGATGGAATAGCATGATGGTTGGCTTTTCATTAGCGGGTCTTGGTCTTTTACACTCAGTATTCCAAGCCTTTGTGGCAGGAAGAATAGCCACTAAATGGGGCGAAAAAACGGCAGTACTGCTCGGATTTATTGCAGATAGTAGTGCATTTGCCTTTTTAGCGTTTATATCTGAAGGTTGGTTAGTTTTCCCTGTTTTAATTTTATTGGCTGGTGGTGGGATCGCTTTACCTGCATTACAGGGAGTGATGTCTATCCAAACAAAGAGTCATCAGCAAGGTGCTTTACAGGGATTATTGGTGAGCCTTACCAATGCAACCGGTGTTATTGGCCCATTACTGTTTGCTGTTATTTATAATCATTCACTACCAATTTGGGATGGCTGGATTTGGATTATTGGTTTAGCGTTTTACTGTATTATTATCCTGCTATCGATGACCTTCATGTTAACCCCTCAAGCTCAGGGGAGTAAACAGGAGACAAGTGCTTAGTTATTTCGTCACCAAATGATGTTATTCCGCGAAATATAATGACCCTCTTGATAACCCAAGAGGGCATTTTTTACGATAAAGAAGATTTAGCTTCAAATAAAACCTATCTATTTTATTTATCTTTCAAGCTCAATAAAAAGCCGCGGTAAATAGCAATAAATTGGCCTTTTTTATCGGCAAGCTCTTTTAGGTTTTTCGCATGTATTGCGATATGCATAAACCAGCCATTGAGTAAGTTTTTAAGCACATCATCATCATAAGCTTTAAGTTGGTTCTCTTGGATCAATTTGCTGACAATGGCGTTTACCTTACCAGTAATGTATTCAAGGCTAATTTTTTCAAGTTCATTCCAACCAATGATAGGCATCACTTCTTGGATAGGGATAAGGTTTTTATTATTATCAATAATATAATCAAGATAATGTTCAAATATACTTTCTAAGGCAGACCAACCATTTGTTAAATCAGTTTTTGTTGTGATGTAGGCATCAATCATAATTAATTGCTGCTTATAACAGGCACTGAGTAATTGTTTTTTATTTTTAAAGTGATGATAAAAGGCACCTTTGGTCACCAACGCTTTTCCCGAGATCTCATCTATTGAAACAGCTTGATAGCCTTTTTCAACAAACAATATTCGTGCTGAGTTAACCAGTGATTGATAGGTACTCTTAAAATTTTCTTGTTGATGATTTTTATTTTCCATGATAGATTTAAAATAACATACCGTCAGTATGTTTATGGTATCATGATGATGTGGTCGTGACAATCTTAAGAACATTTAGGTTATTTTATGTATATTGAACAGCATTCTCGCTATCAAAATAAAGCTAATAACATCCAATTAAGATATGATGATAAGCAGTTTCATACAACGGTTATCAAAGATGTTCTATTATGGATTGAACATAATTTAGATCAGTCTTTACTGCTTGATGATGTGGCGAATAAAGCGGGTTATACCAAGTGGTATTTTCAGCGGCTGTTCAAAAAAGTAACAGGGGTCACACTGGCTAGCTATATTCGTGCTCGTCGTTTGACGAAAGCGGCTGTTGAGTTGAGGTTGACGAAAAAAACTATCCTTGAGATCGCATTAAAATATCAATTTGATTCCCAACAATCTTTTACACGTCGATTTAAGTACATTTTTAAGGTTACACCAAGTTATTATCGGCGTAATAAATTATGGGAATTGGAGGCAATGCACTGAGAGATCCCCTCATAATTTCCCCAAAGCGTAACCATGTGTGAATAAATTTTGAGCTAGTAGGGTTGCAGCCAC
>CANRON010000096.1 GCA_947632245.1 uncultured Ignatzschineria sp.
AATAACTATATCGGCACACAATTTGAATCATGGACATTATCTCGCCTATTAAAAGAGATGACGCCTAGCGGGATTTTCCGCTATAAAATTCCCGGTGATACGGATATATCCCAAAAATCGAGTCATCAAATTCCTCTCAGCGAACATATTCAACCTGCCGCTTATCTCATCACCGTTAACCCTGCCGGTGAGATCTACAAAACCATCGATGCCCGTATTGTTTTTATCTCTAATATCGGTTTACAAGCACGTCTTTATCCTAAAAGCACGTTGATTATCGGCAATCAATTTGAAGATAATAGCCCCATTCATAATGCATCTCTTGAAGTTTGGCGTAATCACAATGGTAAATTGCAAAAAAGTGGCTCGCTCTGCACCTTTAAAAATGGCCTATGTGAATTACAAGAACGCTTAAAAGAGAGTGATGTTGTCGTTGTAAAACAAGGCGGTGATGTCTCTATCTTACCCATGAAAGAGATTGCGTTAGATCTCAATGAATTTGCGATTACGGGCGCGCCAAGTACGCTTGATGTTGCATATCTCTACTCTAATCGCACCTTATATCGCCCTGGAGAAACGATTACACTCAATGCGCTCTTACGCGATTATGATGGCTTTACACTCCCTGAACAGCCCTTAAATTTTGATCTCATCACGCCCCAAGGCAAAATCTACACCTCATTGACGCTCGAGAAAAGTAAAGAAGGCTTTTATCAAACAGAGATTAAAATGCCGATCGATGCCAAAACAGGCGTTTGGCGCGTGGAAGCGCGGACAGATAAATCGAGCACTGTCCCTCTCGGCGAACTAAAGCTCTTTATTGAAGAATTTATGCCGGAGCGTATGGAATTGATTCTTACCGGTGAAGATCGTGCCTTCAACTATGATGAAGGCTTCGACTTAACATTAGAGAGCCGCTATCTCTTTGGTGCGCCTGCCGCAAGGAATCAATATCATATTGAGAATGAGATTTCGATCAACCGTACGCCTTTTACTGCACATAAAGATTGGTATGCTGGCATTGAAACTTTCCCCTATCATTTGATGGCGTCCAGTTATACCGCAGAAGGCTCGTTAGATATCAATGGCGCGGATACCACGATTCTCTCCATTCCTTCCACCAACACAGAAGACTTAGCGCCGGCATCAGCAGTCATGAAACTGGCGATGACAGTGAATATCCTTGATGGTGATGTCCTCGGCATTACGCGTGAATTGAGCCGCGATTTCTGGCCCAATGACACATTGCCGGTGATTCGCCCGCTCTTTGAAAAGGATACGCTCGGCTATGGCGCAAAAGCAGACTTTGAACTCTTTACGGCAAATAGTGCAGGGAAGATTATGCCGAGCAATTTATTACTCACGCTCAAGTATCAAAATCCTTACTGTACCTGGGTTTATGCACGCAACAGTGGCTGGGATTGCCACTATAATGGTGGCTATGAGATTAAGGAGCAGAAAGTAATCCAAAGTAACGGCGCGATTGACTACTCTTTCTCCCCCAATAGTTGGGGTCAGTATGTTTTAGAAATTAAAGATATCGATTCAGGGTTTGTCTCTGAGTATCGTTTCTCAGGAAGCTGGGAATCAAGTCATTCCGGCCAACTTGCGGCAGCAAAACCATTGCACCTCAATCTTTCTACTCAAAAGCCTAGCTTTGATGCCGGTGATGATATTGAGCTCACTATTCACGCGCCCCTTGCCGGCAATTTAACACTACTCCTTGAGGGCACAGAACTGCTCTATCATCAAAATATTAATGTCGATAAAGGCGAAACAACGCTGACGATTCCGATGATGCCCGATTGGGATCGCCATGATATCTATCTCTCGGGATTACTTCTATCCACGAATGAAACCGATGAAATCACGCGATCAATGGGGATTATTCCGATTAAACTGAATCGTCAAGATCGCCAATTAACCCCAATCGTTCAATTTGATCCGATCGTTAAACCTGACCAGCCGGTATCCATTGACATCACGCTATCAGATGCAGACCTTGCAAAGCTGTCACAATCAGGAGATTCCCATCTCTATGCAACAGTGAGTATCACAGATCAAGGCATTATCAATATGACACCTCAAAAACCGGTATCAATCTTTGATGCGTTCTTTCAGCAGCGCCGCTATAGTGCGGAAATCATTGATTACTATAGCCGTCTATTTAAACGTGGCTCAGGATCTCTCCTTAGCCCACAATTTGGGGGTGATGGGGGTCTTTTTGAAGAAGAAGAGAGCATGGTACCCAATCTCACAGAGATGAAAACGGTATCACTGAGTTCAGAGCTACTTTCTCTTGAAAATGGGAAAGCCACTATCACCTTTGACTTGCCCGACTTTAATGGCGAAGCTTTGGTGGATGTGAAAGTATTTAGCAAAACTTTAGTCGGCGAGGTTAATGATAAAATCACGATTCGTGCACCGATTATCGCTGATGTTGTTTCGCCGCGATTTATGCGTGTCGGCGATCAAAGCTTTGTCTCCCTCACTATCGTCAACATGAGTGGAAATACAGATTCTGTAACATTAAAACTCAGCAGCGATCAGTTTGATGTTGATTTTAATGAAACGATCAACCTTCAAAATGAAGAAAAACACTTTGCACTGATTCCGATTAAGTTGAACCATTTCGCGCCCTTTGCGGAGGTCGTACTCGATATACAATCCAATAGCTTTACGGCAACGCGCCATTATCAAATTGGCACCGTGCATAAAACAGAGCTCACTACCTTAAATACACGAATGCTTTTACAGGCTGATAATACATGGCAACGAGATCTCTCAATAACAGATCATTACAGCCAAGACTTTAAGGAATTTATTACTGTTTCTCGCAATCCTCAAATTAATGTCCTCTCTTATACCGCAGGATTATTTGAATATCCCTATGGTTGTAGCGAACAAATTACCAGTAAAGCATTCCCTTGGTTATTTAAATCTAATCAGATATTAGATCAACAGAAACATGCCGCTTATGAAAGTGCGATTGCACGTAATCCGGCACTTGAATCAGAGAGTTTCACGGTATGGGAAGCAAATATGATGAAAGAGACGATTGCCCGACTTCTCAATCGCCAAAACATCGATGGCGGCTTCCCGCTTTGGAATGAGGGGCCGAGTTATCTTGCAACGAGCCTCTATTTAACAAACTTTTTAACCACAGCAAAATTACAATATCCTCATCTCATTCCTGATGCAGCGTTAGAGAACGCTTTTAGCTATCTTCAGCAAGCCCTCAATAAAACTCAAGAAGCATTTAATCGCTACGGTTTAGTCACGGAAGATGATTATCAAGGTCTTCTCACTCGCAATAGCCTTGAGAACATTAGCTTTGCGATCTGGATCTTAGCGCGCGAGGGGAAAATTTTTGAAGCCGATATCCGTTTTATGCAAAATTTAATTAATCGTTTATCACCGCTTGCAACTACCTATCTATCAGGCGCTTCCTATCTATTAGGAAATGAAGATTGGGGCGAATTTTATGTATCGTATATCTTCCCGAAAATGAGTGATTTAGAGCGCAGCTACGGTTATTATCAATCTAATGTATCTGAAATAGCACTACTACTTGGCGTTTTAAATGAGCTGACTGACCGTGGCTTTAATATTTCTAACGATCTAAAGTCATCGATCCTCTCTGTCTTAGATGCGCATCTGAATCATCGCCAATACTTTAGTACCCAAGATCGTTACGCTTTGATTAAACTGGGGCTTGAAATGCCTGAAGATCCCAAACCATTGTCTGTTGTGATTAATGGTACTCAAAGAGAGCTCCCGGCGAATCAACCTATTGCTGCGAATGATATTGCAACCTTAAAAAGTGAGCAATCGCTCTTTATTGAATATCAAATTGAGGGATATCCCAAAGTGCCGGTACAAACGACAAACTTTGAGATGTCATTCGTGAAATCATTCGACAAAGATCTTTCACGTCCCTTGAAAGTCGGTGATCGTATTACGGTGACGATCAAGATGTCGCCGAGCGTTAATCTGCCAAGTGGACTGTTAGTTGATTATATTCCCGGCGGTTTTAATCTCGTAAACCCACATCTTTTAGATATTACGTTAGCGGATTATTATGATGATCTCGGGATTCCATATGAACAGCAATTCATGATGGAACATGAAGAATTTCGATTCGATCGATATCTTGTGTCTATGCCCTTAAAAGCAAACCAAGAATATACTTTCTCTTATATCTTGGAAGCCGCAGTTCCTGGGGAATATGAAATGCCGGCAACGATGATTGAAGATATGTATCTGCCGCAATACCATAATCTTATGGTCGATCCTGGAAAAATTATCATTGAGAATCATGCCGCAATAGAATCAAGTCCTACAATGTAAGGCTGATTGAATAACAATTGATTTGAAAAATCTGTCCTATTAAAAGGTGAGCATGGCTCGCCTTTTTTATCGCCGCAACATAAAGTGCTTTATCTCAAAAGATATTACCGAAAAATGCCGTAAGGGAAAATGCTCAATATCACCGCAAATACGTTATAATCTATTCTATAAGAATCACAAAACTAGACTAGGATACGACTATGCCCACATACCAAACCTATCTTGTCGGAGGAGCCGTTCGAGATAAATTGCTAAACCATCCCTATCATGAACACGATTGGGTTGTCGTGGGTGCTACGCCTGAGATGATGATCGACAAGGGCTATTTTTTAGTTGGTAAAGACTTCCCTGTCTTTTTACATCCCGAAACAAAAGAAGAGTATGCGCTTGCGCGCTCTGAGCGAAAAGTTGCAAAAGGGTATCAAGGCTTTGAAGTCTGCGCTGATCCTGCTATTACGCTTGAAGAGGATTTATTGCGACGTGACCTGACCATTAATGCCATTGCCGAGGATTTTGAGGGGAATTTAATTGATCCCTATGGCGGTCTTAATGATATTCACAACAAAGTACTTCGTCATGTCAGTGATGCATTTATAGAAGACCCTGTTCGTGTCCTTCGCCTTGCCCGCTTTTACGCGCGCTATCATCAATATGGATTTACCATTGCGGGTGAAACTAAAGAGATCATCCAAAAGATGATTAAAGCCGGCGAGCTTGAAGCATTAACCGCAGAGCGCGTATTTCAAGAATTATCCAAAGCGCTCGGCGAGGCAGAACCGCATGAATTCTTTAATGCGCTACGAGAAGTCGGAGCACTTGAAATTTTATTTCCTGAGGTAGAGGCGCTTTTCGGCGTTCCGCAGACGATTAAGTATCATCCTGAAGTCGATTCAGGCGTTCATACACTGATGGCGCTCGAAGTATCCACAAAAATTACAGATGATTTACCCACGCGCTTTTCCATTTTATGCCATGACTTTGGGAAAGCTATTACGCCGAGAAATGAGTGGCCAAGCCATAAACTTCATGAAATTCGGGGCGTTCCTTTAGTGGCTGACTTTTGTGACCGTTTAAAGGTGCCGAAAGAGTTTCGCGATATCGCCCTTAAAGTCACGGAGTATCATCTTTTAATGCATCAAGCCTTCGCACTTCGCCCTAAAACGTTGCTAAAGCTTCTTAAAAGGCTCGATGCACTGCGTAAACCCCAAAATTTAGTGCGCTTTGTCGATGCTTGTATGAGTGATGCGCGCGGAAGACTTCATTTTACAGAGCGAGAATATCCGCAGCGAGAGTACCTTCTTGCAATTCGTGATGCGGTTGTAAATTTAGACCTTAAGCCATTGCTTGTAAACGTGGATAAGGCACAAATTCCCACGATAATTGAGCGTGCGCAAATAAAAGAAATCATTAATACGATTAAAGATTACACAAAAATTTGACGAAAAAGAATGAATGTCCTATCATACATTTCTTCTTCGGAAAGCAAGATTTAAAAATTTCGGGGCATAGCGCAGCCTGGTAGCGCATCTGGTTTGGGACCAGAGGGTCGGGGGTTCGAATCCCTCTGCCCCGACCAATTTTTATGACAGTGTTCAATGTAGCCCTGAAGTGCTTTAAGCGCTCGTAGCTCATCTGGATAGAGCATCGGCCTTCTAAGCCGAGGGTAGCAGGTTCGAGTCCTGCCGAGCGCGCCATTAAAGTTTCAATGGTGCACGCATAAGATGAAGAAGAGAGCGGTAAAAGAAGTAAATATTCTATGGTGGGCGTAGCTCAGTTGGTAGAGCCCCGGATTGTGATTCCGGTTGTCGCGGGTTCAAGTCCCGTCGTTCACCCCAATTTACCTTCCCAAAGAGGTAAATAATACACTAGAATAACTTAGAGTTAGTATCCCAAATACTCATTCTAATGATGGCAATGATCATCAGCTTCAACACATTAAGATCGGGGCATAGCGCAGCCTGGTAGCGCATCTGGTTTGGGACCAGAGGGTCGGGGGTTCGAATCCCTCTGCCCCGACCATCTTAAAAAAGCAGCAGAAATACGGCGTCCATCGGGACGTTTTTTTTCGCCTGGAGAATTTAAATAGAGTAGACTAAATACTTATAAAGAAAATACAGGCCGAAGATTGTTATATGCTTACTCACTACTCACTCGAGACCCCACGATT
>CANRON010000097.1 GCA_947632245.1 uncultured Ignatzschineria sp.
TTGGTCGTCACTACGCGGGATACTGCCAGTCTCCAGTTTGGTCGCTATGCATTAAGTGAGATGTTACTGCAACAGCCTGAATTGGATGCGGTAATTTGTAGCCATGAGGAAATTGCTCTGGGTGTGATGTTTGAATGTCAGCGACGCTTACTGAAGATCCCAGGCAATATTGCCGTCGCTTGTCTGGATGACTCAGGGAGCTGTGATCAAATGTACCCGACGATAACGGCTATCCATATTGATTATCAGAATATGGGGAAAGTAACGGGTAACCTGCTGATTGAATTACTTAATCATCATCAAGATGATGAACCGAATGAATCTCGCATTGAATTGTTTGATTACCAGATTGAATTACGCCAAAGCACATAACTACCAGAGCAGACAACCTTGCCCGATAGCTCCGCTAACAGTGGTCATCAGATCTGATAAGCGTTTTATAACTGTTTGGGTATATCTCTGGTGCTGGCTAACAGCGTTAAAATAGGCCATAAGGCGTTCTCTCACGGCTACGATTTGGACGCTATTTGACACCACATAAAAGCTAATCATCCATGAAGTAGCCTCTATACAACGGATCCATTACATATCCGAGAGAGCTTATTTTTTAGGTAATAACCTTCCGCCGATGAGTAACAAGAGCGTTTTCACGATAAGCCCGACCAGTAACAGATTTGCCAGTGTGAATAATATCCACGAGAGAACTTGCATATCGTCACTCGGCCGGCTGTGTGCCAGCCGTAAAGCCGCATTCGCCATAGCAGAAAGACCGAATGAAAATGCCCACATCGTCGGACTGAAACCGCCAGCAAAAAACCATCTTACCAGCCTCAGCATAAAAAACAGTTGCAGTAAGCCGTAGCCGAGAAGCAACAGAGCAAAGATATCAAAATGATTGCCGTTGACACATAACCATGCGTAACAGGCAACAAAGGCTGGCGCTAATTGGATACCAATAATAGCGCGAGCTGGACCCGCGAGCGCCGTCTGGGTACGCAAGCGATGAATAATCGCCGGCTCCAGCGTTAACCATGAAATCAGGCCTGCGCCTAAAAAGAGTGCCCCGATATCCTGATGTCCGGCCGTACCAAATGCCATGGCACAGATAAAATTAGCCGCAACGGTTGGCAGATAAAAACCCGGTGTTGTGGCTTCTGAAGCAAACTCACCGCGCCACAATGGCGCACAACGCCACGCCGAAAAAATGAGTTGTCCGATAGCACCAGCAATCATCAGCGTGTTTGCCAGTATCAGGTGATAAGGCTGTAATCCTATTGAAACCAGTACGCCGCCAGCAGGTAGTAAACTGATGAAACTAAACTGATTATTATTCAGGAACTCTTCGTGTACCGCCTTGGGCTGGCTAAGGCAGCGAACAGCATAGATAAGCGCCAGCATAAACCAGATAAAACTACCGGCAAAAATAAGCGCTTCACCCAGCCAGACCGGACCGAATCCTAACGTCGAGGCATAACGCCAACTGCTACCCAGTCCAAACACACCCAGAACTATTCCAAAAAAACTGACGGGAACGCGATGAACAAACTGTATCAATGACATGACGATTAGCCGAAAAGAGAAATAAGTGGCAAAGCTTATACGCAAAAAAAAACGTCAGCAATCACAGATTCGATAACGCTTTATACCTTGAAAATAGCAAGGTTAATACTGATAAGTTAGCCATTAAGACGGTTATATCAGAATACTGCTCGCCAGCAGCCCCTAAACAATTTGAGTATAATGGGGATATCCCCATCATACCCAGGTTACCGTTTATTTATAATTCTGATTAATTTCCTGTGAAATCAGGAAACCACGTTTCGACTCTTTTTCTGCTATCTCAACAGAGAGTCCAATATAGGCTCTGGGATCCAACATGTGCTTAATTTCATCTTTATTAAACGCAGCTGAAATAACTTCATTTTTAATCAAGTTAGTGTAAAAATCTTCACCATCTGCCGCGGTTTTAATTGCCTCGTCGTATAGCAGTGAGTGTGCTTTATCTTTGCCCAGCTTTTCTGCCATTTTCATCATGACGTATTCTGTATTATCTAATCCTTTATTTCTTAATACGTTATGTAGCATTCGCTCTTCATGGGGAACAAGAGTTCTGGAAAGCTCTTCTGTCCTTAACAGGATTTCGGTAGTTAACTCTAAGGCTTCTTCGAGTAATCCATCAAATAACATATATGAACTGCTGTCCCCTTCATAAGGTCTGACTGCCGAATACATACCGATACCGGGTAAAGAGTAGAGTTTCTGCGAATTAGCAATAATGCCTTTAGCGAGCTTAGGGTTAATTTTATGCGGCATAGTACTACTACCCACCGTACCCTTGATAAAGCCTTCAGAAACCTCAGCAATTTCTTCTAATGTAGTGCTGTAAACCTCTTCACCTATTTTATGGCAAATATTAGCCATCAGGGCTAAATTAGAAATATATTCTAATTTATGCGTACTCAGGTTTCTGGATGGAACCTCCATCGCTTCCATACCGGTTAATTCAGCCACTCTTTTTTGAACAGCCATTCCGACCCCAGGCATTGAATTAAAAGCGCCCACGGCCCCCCCCATCATGATGGTGAATACCCGTTTTTCGCACTCCTTCATACGCTGGTAACAATCAATAAAATCACTTATCCACACCGATACTTTATATCCATAAGTGATAGGGATCGCATGACGTCCATGCGTTCTTCCCGGCATAACCATTTTTTTTGTTTTCTCAGCTAAGTTTGCTAAGTTTTCAATAATCTCACTGAGCAGTAACATAAATTTATGATGGACTGTTTTCATCATATACAACTGTGAACTTTGCTGAATGTTTTGAGTGGTAATACCGTAATGAATATATTTACCACTTTCTTCCGAACAGGCATTCACTAATACTTTTAAAAATGGAACAAATCCATGGCCAATTTTTTGATAAATACGACTCATTTCTTCAAAGTCGATATTCTCTATGATTGCTTTTTCTTTTATTTCATCAGCGGCTGATTGCGGAATAAAACCGAGTTCAGCTTGTGCTTGAGCTAACATAGATTCAAACATTAACCAGGTAGAATACTTTGCTTCATCAGACAGCAAGGCTTTAATACCACGATCATCGATTGTTTTACTCTTAGAATCATATAAAGCTCTCATAATCTATCCTTTTTTATTTCTTCATTGCATCATCAACAGCATTGCGAACAAATTCAACCTTCGGCCCATACACCACATGGATATGGTTTTCCGTTGGGAAGAGGAATGCTGAACAACCTGACTTCAATATTAAATCTTTATCTACTTTATCGACCTCTGCGATATCAATACGCAGTCGGGTAATACAGTTATCTACGTTACGAATATTTTGTTTGCCACCGAGAGCTTCAAGAAGAATAGCTGCTGCTTCTCCATAGCGTTTTTCTTTGATCAAGGTATTTTTAAAGTTCGCTGATGCTTCTCTTCCCGGTGTTTTAATATCGAATTTAACAATAAAGAAGTAGAAGATGAAGTAAGTGACTACAGCCAGACAACTACCAATAAGGACTAAGAAAATCCAATTTGTGTGTTCATAGAGCAAACCGAAAATGGTGAAGTCAAAAATAGTCCCTCGAATATAGCCGATAGCCACACCCGCCAGAGAGAGTAATACAGCGCCAATGCCGACAATGATCGCGTAGAGTAGATATAACAACGGAGCAATAAAGACAAAGGTAAACTCTAGTGGTTCAGTGACGTTTCCGAGTATCGCTGTTAATACCATAGTCACGAGCATCGATTTCACTTCAGCGCGATTCTCTTTTCTTGAAGTCTTGTAGATTGCCAGAGCAATCGCAGGGAATAAGAACAGTGTCACCAGCATTTGTTGCTGAGCCATAAAGCGTGTCAGACTCGGCATCATTGACCAGTATTCGCTATTTGGTCCTTGCTTAAACAAGACTTCTGTCATGGCGGGAACAACACCGACAAAGGTTTCGCCATCAATAACATAAGACCCACCAGCTTCGGTAAATCTGAACAGCACATTCCAGACGTGGTGTAATCCAAATGGGATAAAGAGGCGTTCTCCCCCGGCAGTAAAAAAGGGACCAACCGGACTGAGGATAACGGCAGATAATTTCATTAAGCCGAGAACTAATATTTCCCAGACAAAGGGTAAAAAGGCTCCAACGACCATCATTAAACCTATCATGATGATGGAGACAGACTTTTTACCTGCGAAGAAAGCAAATGCAGTCGGCAGTTCAAGATTATAAAACTTATCAGTAGCCCAGGCGGCAATCAGGCCCGTGATAATCCCCCCGGCAGCACTAATATTCATAGTCTGTATACCCAAGACTTTGATTTGCCCCACCTGGGTCATAACCGTAGCATCAGCTAGTTTACCATTCAGTATCAACCAGACATTGATGGTGATTATCAGTGTCAGGTACCCAACAACGGAGGCAAAAACCGCGATCCCTTTATCCCGCTGACTCATACCATAGGCAACCCCCATTGCAAACAGCAGTGGAATGTTGTCAAAAATCACACCAGCAATAGAACGAATACTGACTAATAGCTCATTGACCGTTTCGTTTCCAAGGAAAGGAAATCGAGCAATCATGTAGGATTGAACTAAAGCCCCACTGATACCAAGAACCATACCAATGGGGGCCAAAACACCAATAGGAAGAAGCAATGTTCTCCCAAACCGCTGAATTGAATCACTAAACTTTCTCTTAGCCATATACTATCCTGATGACAATAAGTGTTTAAATTATAGTCATACTAGCATTGATATTTTTTTAGCAAATGTTTCTGCGGTTTTAAATATTAACTGAGGTCATAAATTATGACCTGCGACATTTTTAAATGGATTGATGATTTTAATTTATAGCATTAATATAAATTAAATTAGTTGCTCTAATTCATAGACTAATAAATCAACTAAAATAAAAAAACCCACTCTGGATTTAGTATCATCTTTTTTCGTATCGTGATCATCGGCAAAACAAAAAAGATTATTATCAGTATAGGTTGTCAGTTCATTAGAATGAAATGCCGTCATACTAATGATATTAGCCTCTTTTAATTGAACTGCTTTTGCAGTTTCAATTATTTTCTTCGTACCACCGGACAGTGAAATAAATACCACAGTATCTTCACTACTGACCAGGCGAGTAAAAGAATCAGAAAGATTGTAATCATTAATAAAGAAGCAATGTAATCCTAATGAAAATAATAAGTGTTCAAGATAGTAACCCACGGCTTTACTGGTTCCCCGGGTGACAATAAATATATTTCTTGCATGACGTAACGATTTAGCACAGTCATGAATTTGCTCTTCGTTGATCAGGGTGAAACTTTTATTAATGTTTCTTTCCAGTTGTTTTTTAAACGAGGGTAGATTTTTATTTTTATTTTTGTTTTCAGCTAAAATATGCTCATTAATCTTAAATTTAAGCTCTTTATACCCGTTGAAACCTAACTTTTGAGATAAATTCACGATAACGGTCTTCGAAACAAAAGCTTTAGCCACTAACTCATTGATATTCATGCAGGGAATATCAGCGATATGGTCGATGATGTATTTTAGTGCTTTTTTTCACTGGCTGTTAAATCAGTGTAATTTTTCAAAAAATCCAACATATCCCACCTTATTCACTGAGTACCAAAATGCTACAACTCCTAAGATGACCTTAAATCGATGTAATATACAAGTTTTAAAACAAATTACAGTCTTGAAAATTGCCAGCGTGTTTTAATTGTCAGTGGTTTTTCCGGGGAGGAATTTAGTGGTAGAGGTTTGATAAACCAGACGCAGACAAACAACACCAAAGAAATAATGAATAAGAACGTGGCAACATACCAAGGCTCCCCTCCCCTAATAGCAGTTCTTGTGTCCAATGATCCAGTAGTGTAAATCAATATGAACTATGGGTTGGTTTTTCCTGGAAATCAGCCTGAAGTTTGCTGAATTAAAAGAATAGGTTTATAGAAAAAATAATCCGAGTGACTGGTAAACGTAAAGAGAGGGCAGCCGATTTTCATAGACAAACTATGTGATTCGACCGTCTTCTCTTATAGCAATATTCAGACAACGTAAAGTCTCCCTGCTACAGACAACATCTCTAATCAGCCTTTCGATTCCCCCTGAAAATACGCTAACGCAATCATCAATGACTGAACCAAACACAAAGTGGCTGATTGAGAGCGAAATGCATCTACTTGCGCCTCTTTTACCACAAAACACAAATCGCTGAAGACCGCGAGCGGGCTAATCTGACTGTCGGTGATGACTATTTGTTTAGCACCAGCAATAGCGGCAATTTCACTGACCATCACCGTTTCTTCGGCATAAGGCGAAAAGCTAATCGAAACTAAAAGATCCCGTTCGGTAATGCGGCTGACCTGCTCACGAAACATGCCTCC
>CANRON010000098.1 GCA_947632245.1 uncultured Ignatzschineria sp.
TTGAAGGCTATCTGTAGTTGTACACTTAAACTACATCCGTGCTAACGGCTCTATTTTAAATTGTATTATTTCTTTTAATAATTAGATTATTGTTATAGTATGCAGCTATAATGTGAAAATTAATACAATTGAATTGTTGATAATTTACAAACCCTGTGTAATTCTGATATCACTAGGGTTTTTGGGAGTAAAGGAGGCAAACTATGATTCCCATAGAAAGACATGAAGCAATCTTATCTGTTGTAGGTGAGAAGGGTATCGCAACAATCAATGAACTCATTGAGTTGTTAGATGTATCTCATATGACGATCCGTCGTGATTTACAAAAACTAGAAAAACAGGGAAAAGTTATTACGGTCTCTGGTGGTGTAAAAGCTGCTGAAAGACTTTCTACTGAAATCTCTCATAAAGTAAAAGAGACACTTAACGAAGATGGAAAGCGTTTAATTGGCGCTATGGCTTCCGCGGAAATTCCTTTAAATAGTTGTATTTTTTTAGATTCAGGTACAACTACGCTCGCGATTGCTCGGGAAATTAAGGATCGTGAGGATATCACTATTATCACGAATGATTTTATGATTATGTTTTATCTGATGGAAAATGGTCGTGGTAAGCTCATTCATACAGGTGGAACGGTTTGTCCCCATAATAACTGTAGTATTGGTGAAAGTGCGGCAAGGGGCATTGAGAATTATTTAATTGATATTGCCTTTGTCTCAGCGCCATCTTGGGGGATCAAAGGTGTCTCGATACCCTCTGAAGATCGAGTGCCTATTAAGAAAGTTTTGCCGGAAGTTTCAAAGCGTTTGATTTTAGTTGCAGATAGCAGTAAATATGGGGCGGTTGCAACCTATTTAGCCTTACCAATCGGTGTTTTTGATACGATTATCACGGATAAAGAATTACCAACTGATGTCAGTTCGATGTTACATAATCGAGATATCACCGTCATGATTCCGGATTTTATTGTTAATTAGACTTTAACCACCAATACTTTAGATCATCCCTGTAATCATGAATGCGAAGCTTTTGGGACTTCGCATTTTTATTGTTTGATGGATAAGGTATTTCGATGTGAATAGTTCCATAATATGCATTGTAATAGGATATCGATAATTCATCATCGCGTATCTCGCTGTGATTGAGGTAGCTCTTTTGGGTTGAGAATAATATAGTTTTATTGGGAATCGGTAAATCTTGGATATCTGGCATAAAAGCTTTGCGGCCTTGGTTGGGGTAAAGAATGATAGTTTCGTGAATATGAGAGCTTGACTCGTGCATATGATCATCGATTATTAATTGATATAATTGCATCCACTCTTGCGCTGTAATATCAGATATTAAGTAGAGTAATATTGATTTATTGAGAATGACCTTAAAGCCGCAGCTGGATTTTAAGAGAGGGATTGGTGAAATATAAAGATTCGGTTGATCGATATGATAATCGCTACACTCCATCATATCTTCAATAAGCCAGGATAGGGCTTGATGGCCGACAACTTTTGTTTGGGGATATGCTTCCTGTATGGATCTTGCCCCGCCAGTATGCTGCTGATTATTTAAGCTTAAGATAAGTGTGTCAAGTTGTGTCACTTTGAGGTTTTTTAAAAGCGGAATAATAACGTGTTTGCCGGCATCGAATGCACGAAAGCGATTTCCTGTATCATATAAAATTGACTGCTGAGGAGTATGAATTAGTAATGATAATCCTTCTCCTACGGGAATAGAATATAGCGATATTGTGTGATTTTTTCGGGAGATACAAGTCGTAATGATGGTGATTAATAGTAAAATAGTCAAAAAAGCGATGACAGATTTTATAGGATTAAAGCGTATTTTCATGTTTTAGAACAGACCTTTTATTTTATCCGGAAATTTAGTTGCCACCTGTGGATTCTGTAGGTGAAACGTAGCGCTTAGTTTTTTCCTCTTCTTCTTCTTTTCCAAATAGGGTAGATATAGAGCATCAATAAGGGGACTAATGTCATGATTAATGCCGAGTATAAAGGGAGTTTAGAGGTAATAATCGATGCGCTTGGTATTTCAGATGCCCATAAAACTGAAAGTCTTAGGACATTTATCCCCTCATTTGCAACGATTAAAAATGGATGTGATAAAGGAGGGTATATCATTATGAAAATAGTCCCTAAGAGTATAAATGGCATTATGACGAGAGAAGTCCAGGGAATTACAAATAAATTAATAAGGGGACTGACAAGGGATATTTCACCAAAAAAGCTTGCGGTTAACGGTAATAAAAGTAAAGAGATCATGATTTGGGTTGATAGGAGCGCACTCAGAGGTGTTGTGAATATCTTTGCTGAGAGTATTAAAATGATGACTGCGACAAAAGAGAGTGAAAATCCCGGCATGAAGAGAGATAGGGGCATCATGAATAAAATTACCAATAAGGCGATTGCAACGCCCTGCAAACTAAAAATGGGTCTATTTGCTAAAAGCGCCAACATTGCAATTGAGAACATAATCGCAGCACGTATTGTGGGAAGGCTCATTCCAGCAAGAAGAGCATATGCCCAAGCAATCACAATGGCCCCGGTTGCTGCAATCTTATAGGGCGTTATTCTTCGAATACCGATCAAGCCGCATATAATAAAGAATGGACAACCAACAAGTGGAAGAGAAGTGCAAAACAACATCAACAGTATAATTGATGAGCATATAAAGATGTGGAAAAAAGAATATGGAATTGAGGCTATTATTAACTGGGCTACCGCTGACGTTTCTATAATCCCTCTCTTCGATTCAGATGGAAGGCTGTATGAGGAAGTTTTTTCAATAAGCTGATGGCGTAAAAAAAGCCTAAAATAATTAGGCTTTTGATTGAGTTTCGCAGTGAAACCCTACTTCTTCTCTTGAGGGCTTTCTTTATGCTCTTCTGTAGTTTCATCATCAGGAGCATACTTTTTAAGCACATCTTCATAAGTGAGAGATCCTTCAGTGTTCATCATTTGATCCCAGTTTTCACGCTTAGGCTCTTTTTCTGAAAAACATCCGCTCAGAACGAAAGAAGCCAATAATAGGGTTGTTGCTGTAATAGTTTTCATAGTATTTCCTAGAATTAAAGATAATTTATTAATGCTTTACGCCAGTAACCGTGAAGTTGTTGCTTTTCCCTAGTGAGTAAGAAATCATTAGATTTTTCTTTTCATAGGATAAGCACTCCATAAGGTTGTTGCTTTTCATAGATGGAATTTCAATAGTCTCAATTACTGCCCCATTATTTAAATATGAAATTTGGATTAAAAGAATAAACATGAGAATAAAAATGGATAATCCATCACGCAGAGTACATAAGAGTAGTGAATAAAATATTCATTTGGTATCGCGGTAGCCTTTTAGTATAAAATGCCCTGATTTTACGATAAGACTGAAGATGTAATCATAGTGAATGCCAACAGGATAAAGAGATGACCTTAGAACAAGAGAGACGCAATAAGAGAGATATTTTAGAATGCCCTTGTCAAAGTGGTCTGCATTACCAAAAATGCTGTCAAGCCGCCCATGATGGGGCCAAAATTAAAAATGCTGAAATGCTGATGCGCTCAAGATATAGTGCTTTTGTCTTGAATCTACCCAAGTATCTATTGAACACTTGGCATAGCGCACATCGACCGGAATCAATAGAACACGATCCCAATATCAAATGGTTTTACCTTCGTATTTTAAATGTGGAGGAGATCAATGCCCTTGATGAGCAATTTGTGACCTTTGAGGCGAGATTTCGAGAGAATGGAAAAGCACATAAGTTTAAAGAGCGCAGCCGTTTTATCGAAGAGAAGGGGCGATTAGTCTATATTGATGGTGAATTTTTAAGTTAATCCCCATGATTGTGATCTTTTTATTGGGGCATCTGAAAATGAAAGTTTATTTTCATGGTCGATAGTGGTAGCTTTAATAGGTAAAGACTTATAACGTAAGTACACTATATATTCAATTCAATAAATACTATTAAAAAGCCAGATTTCAATATAGGCGCAATCAATAGTATGAAAGATGTCACCCCATCGTAAGAGATCGCTTTAAAATCACCAAAAGTGACTAAAAGCATTGTATGTTGAATTGGAAAGACCACCACCATCCATTGGCTGATCTGTCATTATGAGTGTTATTTACTGTTTGATTGAAACGACTCTTTCAAGCGCATAATCTTGAGTGAAAGGGTTGATCATAAATAGGAAAGTAAAAGTATCATTGATGAGAATTGATGGGTATTTAAAAAATAATAAATTAAACGACAAAATAATATTGAGCAGTATAGATGCGTGCATAATTTGAAATGCGCTCATCTTATGGAGCATAAAGGAAAATAAAATGGTTCAGGATCCAAAGTATCGTTCACATACATCTACACAAGGCCGCAATATGGCAGGTGCACGTTCTTTATGGCGCGCAACAGGTATGACTGATGAGGACTTCAAAAAGCCCATCATAGCGGTTGCTAACTCGTTTACACAATTTGTGCCAGGGCATGTTCATCTTAAAGATCTTGGTCAAATGGTCGCAAGGGAGATTGAGGCGGCAGGTGGTGTTGCGAAAGAGTTTAATACAATAGCTGTTGATGATGGAATTGCAATGGGGCATGACGGAATGCTCTATTCATTGCCGAGTCGAGATTTGATTGCAGATTCGGTGGAATATATGGTCAATGCGCATTGTGCTGATGCCTTAATCTGTATCTCTAACTGTGACAAGATCACCCCCGGCATGTTGATGGCGGCATTACGACTCAACATCCCTACAATCTTTATTTCAGGCGGACCTATGGAAGCCGGGAAGGTGATTTGGGATGGCGTTGAGATGAAACTTGATCTTGTGGATGCAATGGTGATGGCCGCAAGTGATGATGCGCCAGATGATAAGGTGTCTGCCATTGAAAGCGCGGCATGCCCCACATGTGGATCATGTTCAGGTATGTTTACCGCAAACTCTATGAACTGTTTAACAGAAGCATTGGGATTAGCACTTCCTGGGAATGGTTCTTTACTTGCAACACATGCACGTCGTAAAGAGCTGTTTTTAGAAGCCGCAAGAACAATTGTGAAGATTACCAAGGATCATTATGAAAACGGCAATCAGGACGTTTTACCGCGAAATATCGTCAATTTCAAAGCATTTGAAAATGCCATGATGCTTGATATTGCGATGGGTGGATCAACAAACACAGTATTGCATCTTTTAGCAGCGGCTCACGAAGCGGGTGTTGATTTTACAATGAAGGATATCGACCGCCTTTCGCGTAAAGTGCCGCACCTTTCAAAAGTATCTCCATCGACAGATAAGTATCACATGGAAGATGTTCATCGTGCTGGGGGGATTTATGGGATATTAGGGGAATTAGACCGCGTGGGATTACTGCATAATCAGCAGCCTACAGTTTATCATCCGACCTTTAAAGAGGGCTTAGATGAATGGGATATAGTACGATCAGATAAGCATCATGACTTCTTTAAAGCAGCGCCTGGCGGTGTTCGTACGACTGAGGCATTCTCGCAAGATCGTGCCTTTGATACACTTGATTTAGATCGAGAAAATGGCTGTATTCGGAATGTTGAAAATGCCTATAGTCAAGATGGCGGCATTGCAATTTTGTATGGGAATTTGGCGACAGATGGTTGTATCGTTAAAACTGCCGGTGTCGATGCCTCTATTTTAAGATTTGAGGGAAAGGCGCGTGTTTATGAAAGTCAGGATAGTGCTGTTGCGGGAATCCTTGGGGATGAGGTAAAGCCTTGGGAAGTAGTGATTATTCGTTATGAGGGACCAAAGGGCGGGCCTGGAATGCAAGAGATGCTGTATCCGACTTCTTATCTGAAAAGTAAGAAGATTGATGCAGAATGTGCATTGCTAACAGATGGACGCTTTTCGGGGGGGACTTCGGGGCTTTCAATTGGACATGTTTCGCCAGAGGCGGCAGATGGGGGCTTGATTGCGATTGTTGAAAATGGGGATGAGATCGTGATTGATATTCCTAATCGTTCAATCGTATTAAATGTTGATGAAGAGATATTGCAAGCACGAATGATCGCGCAAAGAGAGAAAGGGTTTGTACCAGCAAAGCCACGCCCTCGAAAAGTATCAAATGCCTTGAAGGTATATGGGGCATTAGCAACTTCAGCTGCTTTTGGTGCGGTAAGAGATGTTTCTCGATTAGATAAATTAAAATAATCAGCGTGAGCCTCTGTTGAAAGATTATGCAGTGACTGATGTATAGTCACTTTTTTGATGGAAAATGGTTGAGTTATTATAAATATTCGATAGAATACTTTCTCTATTCCTCGATAGCTCAGTTGGTAGTAGCACTTGACTGTTAATCAAGGGGTCCCTGGTTCGAGCCCAGGTC
>CANRON010000099.1 GCA_947632245.1 uncultured Ignatzschineria sp.
AAGGCTGGATAGCAAAATGGTTATGCAGCGGATTGCAAATCCGTAGACGCCAGTTCGATTCTGGCTCCAGCCTCCAAATTTTTTTATGGCACCGTGTTATGGTGACCTGTATTGGTTTCCTAACAATGAATTATTGTCAACCGTGTCAGGTCCGGAAGGAAGCAGCACCAGCAAGAAGTTCATGTGTTATGGGTCGGCTGATACGGGTCATCTCCATATTCTCAGAAAAGTGATGGCCAAAAGATGACTCAACAAGTTCTCGCACTCAAATGGCGACCTCGAACCTTTAACGAAGTCATTGGTCAGCCACATGTTGTTCAAGCACTCTCTAATGGTTTAGATAATAATAGATTACATCATGCTTTTCTATTTACAGGAACTCGGGGAGTTGGTAAGACAACGCTAGCAAGGATCTTTGCGAAATCTCTCAATTGTGAAAAAGGCGTGACATCTACTCCTTGTGGGGTCTGCTCTATTTGTAGAGAAGTAGATGAAGGGCGATTTGTCGATTTAATAGAAATTGATGCCGCCTCCCGTACTCGTGTAGAAGATACCCGTGAGATTCTTGATAATGTCCAATATGCGCCAACGCGTGGACGTTATAAAATTTACCTGATCGATGAAGTTCATATGCTCTCTAATAGCAGCTTTAATGCGTTGCTAAAAACATTAGAAGAGCCGCCAGGTCATGTGAAATTTTTACTCGCGACAACAGATCCTCAGAAATTACCGGTTACGGTACTCTCTCGTTGTTTACGCTTTCAACTAAAGCGAATAAACGATCAGGAGATAGCGGGTCAGTTAGAGAAAATCCTCACTGCAGAAGGCATACCCTTTGAAGATGAAGCGTTAAAAATCATCTCTAAAGCAGGGGATGGCAGTATGCGCGATGCACTATCCTTACTTGATCAAGCGATTGCTTATGGTGGGCAGCAGGTGCTGTATCCTGCAACGCATGAAATGTTAGGGCTGATTGATACACAATATTTGATTCGTACCTTAGAAGCGCTAGCGACTAAAGATAGTAGTGTCGTTATCTCAACTTTAAATGCGCTAAAAGCCAATGGCTTAGATTATTATCGTTTCTTAGAAGACCTTATTGATGTATTTCATCTCTTGACAATGATTCAATTATCAGAGGAATTTGCATCGACTGAGTCCGATGATCTTGTAAGAATCGCGAACTTGTTTTCTGCGGAAGATTTACAGTTATTTTATCAAGTTGCATTAAATGGACGTAAAGACCTACAAAACCATCCCAATAGTGCAGTTGGGTTTGAGATGACTTTGCTTCGAATGGTGTTGTTTGCGCCGCATGCCCCGATAGGTATTGCTGATACACAAAAAGCGGATACGCAAAAAAAAAACTTAAGAACGCCTAATTCTCCGAGTGTAGAGGTTCCTACTACTAATGCTTTGCCGGCTATAGATGCTGTAGATAATAATTCAACATTGCATACATCTACATCTGATTCAACACCTGAATCAGTCGATCTGCCGTGGGTGGTAGAAAAAGAGATAGATGCAGAGCATTACAAGCCTGAGCATCGCACTGTTATAGTTGAAAAAAGTGATAATGCGAGCATTATCAAAAATGAAATCTTGGGCGATAAGGTCGATGATAATCGATCTGTGATAAATTCAAGTGAAGAACTGATTGTTATTCATCAAGATAATGTCACAGAAAAGAGTGTTGATAGTGGGGCTGAATCTATTCATACCACTCATCTTATAGATGCACCTTCTTTTATGATTGAAGAAGGGTCTGAGTCGCGTGTTATTGCTAATCATGTTGATAGTGGTGACTCTTTATTGCAAGGTCCAGCAACGAACGTGTTGAATGATTTGAGTAATAATGAATCTTGGTTATCTTTAGTTTCAAGTCTATCGCTTGAAAGTGTATTATCAGGTATTGCGCATAGTCTAGTATTTAAAAGTTTTGATGGAAAAAATCTGATATTAGAAAGGCCTCTGTCTGTTCAAGCGTTCAGAGTTGATGAGGCTGAAGTTCGGTTAGCGATGGCAATTTCTCATAAACTCAAAACAGATATCATCTGCAAAATCGAGTATGTAGAGCGCTTAGACGTTGAAAACCTTCATGCACGAACAGAGCGTTTAGATGAAGAGAGACTTCAAAAAGCCTTAGCAGATTTTAGAGAAGATCCTGTTGTGCAGTATTTGAAAAATGAGTTACAGGCAGTGCTTTTGGATAAAACATTAAAACCGATTGATTAAAATGAAATTAAGGCTGTTATAATAAATGCAGTTTCAGATATGTATGAAATTGGGATCGAATTATAACTCAATTGTGGTTTGCTGATAAATCAATAGTTAACTACATAATTATTTTTAGTGATGCTATGCATGAAAAGTGACATAGTCATATAACAAGTAGATAAGGAGACCTTATGTTTAAAGGTGGAATCGCAGGCATGATGCAAAAAGCACAGCGCATGCAAAAAGAGATGGAAAAAGCACAAGAATCATTAGCAGATGTTAATGTCACGGGTGAGTCAGGTGCAGGTCTTGTCAAAATTGAAATGAGTTGCCGTCATGTTGTCCGTTCTATTCGTATTGATGATTCATTGATGTCGGATGATAAAGAGATGCTTGAAGATCTATTAGGTGCTGCATTTAATGATGCATTAACGAAGGTAGAGAAGACATCTTCTGAGAGAATGGCAGAAGTGACAGGTGGCCTAGGACTCCCTGCAGGCATGAAAATTCCTGGATTTTAATTAGGAGCTATCTGTGTACCCTAAATCATTACAGGATGTGATCGATTCCTTGAGAATTTTGCCTGGCGTTGGTCAAAAAACTGCTTTGCGAATGGCACTCTATCTTTTAGAGCGTAATCAAAAAGGTGCGCAAAAAATTAGTCGATCTCTTGAGTATGCGATTGAAACGATTCAAAAATGCGCTCAATGTAGAAACCTGACAGATAGTGATATTTGTGGTGACTGCTTAGATCCGCGCAGAGATGATTCCTTGCTGTGTATTGTAGAAAATCCTGTCGATGTCTTTGCTTTAAGGCAGAGTATTGAGTATAAGGGGCGATATTTTGTCCTCTTTGGCAGATTATCTCCTTTAGATGGGGTTGGTCCTTCTGAGCTTGGTTTAGATCTGCTTGAAACGCGGTTTAAAGCAGGGGAGATTAAAGAGATTATACTTGCGACAAACTCTACTGTAGAAGGGGAGGCGACTGCCCACTATATTGCAGAAATTGCAAAGCAGTATGAGATTGAAGTCAGTCGTATCGCCCATGGTATTCCTATGGGGGGAGAGCTTGAGTATTTAGATGGGGGTACCCTTTCTCATGCTTTCTCCGCTCGAAAAAGTTACTAGGAGGTTATGATGAGTACTATTTTTACGAAAATTATTCAAAAAGAGATCCCTGCAAAAATTGTGTATGAAGATGATGATGTTTTAGCGTTTGAAGATATTCAGCCGCAAGCCCCCGTGCATATTCTGATCATCCCTAAAAAAGAGATCCCAACACTCAATGATCTTCAAGAAGAGGATTCGACCTTAATGGGTAAACTTTTCTTAGTGGCGCAAAAAATCGCGAAAGAGCAAGGATTTGCGGATCAAGGCTATCGAACGGTTTTTAATTGTAATGAAGACGGTGGTCAAACGGTTGATCATATTCATTTACATCTTTTAGCCGGTAGGAGTTTAACGTGGCCGCCAGGTTAATACTTACGAGTATTTGAAAAGAATGTTGTATTTAAAGTCACTTTATTAAGTGGCTTTTTTTATGGGCGATATGACACTTATAAGTAAAGCAAATCACTCTCATTTATTATATTTATCAATAGCTTGAGGTAATATTTATTTTCAATAAGCAACAGTGATTGAAGGCTTATTTGATCTATGTAAAGTTTTGTTGAAAGACTTTTGAAACGACTATATTTGTATTTATTACTTGATATTATGACATTGAAAGGAAGCTTATTCACCCTGTAACAAAAGCAGATAAGGAGTCTATTGATGACCATAAAAAGAAAGAGCAGACATAAATTTTTCGCTGTGAGTGTATTCGCAGCGGCAGTATCAATGGGTGTTGCCTTTGGGCAAGCAGCGGATGCAGAAAAAACAACATTACCTGCTAATAATGGCTCAGTTCGTCAAGAACTGATTATTCCGCTTGTACAAGAAGTTGTTGTAGATGAGGGGAAAGCGGAGCTTGGGAAAAAGTTGTGGTTTGACCCACGCTTGTCAAAGTCAGGCTTTATCTCCTGTAACTCATGTCATAACTTAAGCATGGGGGGATCAGATAACCTACCAACATCTATCGGACATAAGTGGCAAGAAGGTCCTATTAATTCACCAACAGTGCTTAACTCAAGCCTTAACTTTGTGCAGTTTTGGGATGGTCGTGCAGGCGACTTGAAAGAGCAAGCGGGTGGACCTATTGAGAATCCAAAAGAGATGGCCTCGGATCATGATCTAGTTGTGAATGTGATTGCATCAATTCCTGGTTATGTAGAAGAGTTCAAAGCGGTCTATGGTGATGGTGAAGTGAATATTGATCGAATCACTGATGCGATTGCCGTGTTTGAAGAGACATTAATTACTCCGAATTCACGATTTGACCAATGGTTGCGCGGGGATGATAATGCAATTACTGCGCAAGAAAAAGAGGGGTATGAACTCTTTAGAAACAGTGGTTGTATTGCCTGTCACTATGGCGAAGGAATCGGTGGGTCAAGTTTCCAAAAAATGGGGCTTCTTGAGGAATATAAAACAGAGAATCTTGCGAAAGGCTTAGCTGATTTCACAGGTAAAGATAGCGATGAGATGTTCTTCAAGGTACCTACACTTCGAAATGTGGTTTTAACATATCCATACTTCCATGACGGACAGGTCAATACGTTAGAAGAGGCAACGCAGATTATGGGAAGGTTACAATTAGGACGTAACTTTAATGAGGAAGAGGTTGAGAAAATTGTTGCGTTCTACGGGACATTAACGGGTGATCAGCCACAGTTGATGATGCCAATCCTTCCGCCATCCAATAATGATACACCTTTACCAAAGCCATTTAGTGCGGACTAATATCTGTTTAAAAAGATCATTAAGTTGAAGTAATACTTCTAATATCTTACTAATAGCAAAACGCCTTTTAGATCTTAAATCTAAAAGGCGTTTTTATGGCTGTAGATATAGATATCGTTTACGATGATTAAATTTAAGGTCTTTGATGCGCTTCAAGAATCTCTAAGCGCTGTTCAGCAAGGTCTTTAATGCTATGTCTTGCATCTTCTGATATCAGTTTTGCAGTCCATTCAATACGATCGACAAATTTCATTTGGCGCTGGGCACAAGCCTTTAGCGGGCAGATTTCGCAAGAAAAAGGTTTACAGTCGTCCGTGTGAACATACATCTCGTGTTTTTCACCGAATTTATTTTCTAAAACTTTGGTCATTTTATCTAACTCTTCATGTGCCTCTCTCATATTGAGATACCATGGAAGTGTGAGGTGTGCATCTAAGTGAACATGGTTACCATATTTGATAAAGCGAACCTTATGTAGGTCAACCCAGTTGGGTGAGCGATGCTCATTGATCGCTTCTACAAATTCTTCGATAAGATCCTCATCTGCCTCATCCATAATGCCGGCGATGGACTCGCGCACTATAAGGAGACCTGATCTAATGATGATTGCACCGAACAGCAGTGCAATTGCCGCATCTAGCCACAGCCAGCCTGTGATCCAAACGAGAATTAAACCTACGATAATTCCCATAGTTGAGTAGGTATCGGATTGTAAATGTTTACCACCTGCAACGAGGGGAAGAACGTTGTATCGCTTACCGCGCTGTATTGCAAAAACGCCGACAACATAGTTAATAATAGCAGTAATTGCGATCAGGATTAATCCAGATCCTAGGCTATTGAGGCCACTACCACCTTCTATAAGGCGCATGATACCTTCATAGATAATGATAATACCGGCAAAGAGAATTAAAGTCCCTTCAACACTTGCCGATACGAACTCAATTTTTCCATGTCCGTTAGGGTGATTATGATCTTTGGGCTTAGATGAGAGGTAGAGACTAAAGAGTGTAAATGCGCCGGCAAGGATATTGGTAATGCTCTCGAGGGCATCTGTTAATATCGCGACTGATGAGGTGATGTACCAGGCTACAAATTTAATTATGAAGAGTAAAATCGCAACAATAAGAATTAACTTTTGAAAGTTAAAGTTTGCGCGATCTTCTTTGTTCATCATGGGGGATTCCTCAGTAAATATAATAAC
>CANRON010000100.1 GCA_947632245.1 uncultured Ignatzschineria sp.
GAGGTAGCTAACCAAAAAGGGATCTATTTTAAGCCTGTTTTGGGTAATGAAGATCTATTGACCGTAATGGATGAACTGCGACAATCAGCAATAATAAAAACTCGTAATATCACTTTTATTATTGTGACAGATTACAAAGAAATCTTGGCATACGATGTTGAAAATGACGAATCAATAGATTGTCCGTTTATAGAGTTACATAAAGAGTATGGTTTCTTTTTACCTTTAGCAGGTTTGAAAAAAGATGCTGACTATTCTGATCAAGAAGCAGATGTAAAAGCAGCTGAACGATTAGGACGTTTGTTTGATTTAATTCGCTATCGTAACAATATCAATACAGATGAAGAAGTCCATGCGCTGAATGTTTTTCTAACACGCTTACTCTTCTGTTTTTTTGCTGAAGACACTAATATTTTTAAAAAAAATCAGTTCAGCGATACATTAGCAAAAACAACTCAAGTAGATGGGTCAGATCTAAAGGGATTTTTGCAATCATTATTTAAGATCCTCAACAGTAATAACAACTCTGAATTACGTGATAACTCACCGAAGTATTTAACAGACTTCCCTTATGTGAACGGTCGTTTATTTGCACAAGAAGAAACCGTGCCATCATTTGATGCTCGTACACGTCGCATGCTATTGGAGTGTAGTGCATTAAATTGGTCAGAAATTAATCCTGATATCTTTGGGTCAATGTTCCAAGCTGTGATTAATGAAAATCAGCGCCGACGATTAGGGCAGCACTACACATCTGTACCAAATATCATGAAAGTATTGAGCCCATTGTTTCTAAATCCATTGGAAGAAGAATTCATCAGAAGTCGACACAGTGAGAAAAAGCTAAAAGAACTTTTGATTCGCTTGGGGAATATTAGAGTATTTGATCCTGCTTGTGGTTCAGGTAACTTTTTAATCATCGCATTTAAAGAGTTAAGGCAGTTAGAAATTCGTGTTTTTCAAGCATTAAGTTCTTTAAATGCAACGCCTGAAATGATGATGTCTAATATTCGATTGAATCAATTTTATGGTATTGAGATTGATGACTTTGCTCATGAGATCGCATTGTTGTCTTTATGGCTAGCTGAGCATCAAATGAATTGCGAGTTTAATCGATTGTTACATACACATATAGCAACTTTGCCATTACATGAAAGTGGTAATATTTTACAAGCTAATAGTTTACGTATTGATTGGGAAGAGTTCTGTCCTGCGAATAAAGAGCAAGAAGTTTATATCGTTGGTAATCCGCCATTTGAGGGGGCTAGACTCAGTAAAAAGGAAAGTAATGCTAAATTAAAAAATGATAGTGCTCTTAAAAAAGAAGACATAGGTTTAATTTTTTCAGGAATAAGTAGAGCAGGAAACTTGGACTATGTTTCTGCTTGGTTTTATAAAGGGGCTCAATATATTGCTAATAATAATGCTGAGATGGCCTTAGTTGCAACGAACTCAATCACTCAAGGTGAGCAAGCAACTATTTTATGGGATCCTATTTTTTCTTTGAATGTTTTTATAACATTTTGTTACCAGTCATTTTTATGGAAAAATAATGCTAGAGACAAGGCCTCGGTATATGTTGTTATAATCGGTTTAAGTAAGAATGAAAGGAAAAATAAAATTCTTTATAAACTCATAGGGGAAGAATGGCATTCTAAATACGTCTCTAATATTAATTCATACTTATTGGAAGGAGACAACATACTTATTAAAAGTCGGTCAAAACCTCTTTGTAAGGGAGTTTCCCCTATTACATTGGGTAACATCGCGATAGATGATAGGGGAGCGTTTTCTTTAAATATTGAAGAGAAAGATCTCCTAACTACGGAGTACCCAATAACAAGAAGCTGGATTAAGCCATATTTTGGCGGAGAAGAGTATATAAATGGGCGAGAAAGGTATTGTTTATGGTTATTAGGTATAGCTTTAGAGGAGTTATATCTCATACCATTTATTAGAGAAAGAATAAATCGAGTAGAACAATCTCGATTAATGAGTACCAGACCAGAGACCAGAAAGCTTGCTAGTACACCATCAGTTTTTGGTGAGATTAGGCAGCCTGATGCAGGACAATATATCTTTATTCCTAAAACCACAACACATAACAGGCATTATATTCCTATAGGGATATTATCTTCTAGTATCATAGCTTCCGATGCTTCTTTAATAGTTTGTAATGGTACACCATATGAATTTGGTGTTTTAATATCTATGATACATAACGATTGGATGCGGATGGTGGGTGGACGACATAAGCAAGACTATAGATATTCAGGTACTGTTGTGTATAACACATTCCCATGGCCGCAGAATGTAGGATCACAACGTCGGTCCGCAATTGAAGAGCTTGCTAAAGAAATACTAAAAGTACGAGCACGTCATCCCGCTAAAACCCTAGCCGATCTTTATGATCCTGATAAAATGCCTGCGGATTTGTTAGAAGCTCATGAAAACCTAGATCGTGCAGTTGAGAAGCTCTATAGAGATTCACCATTTAGAGATAGCACTGAGCGAGTTGAGTATCTTTTTAAGTTGTATGAAAAGCTAATAAATGAAGAAAAACAAGCTAAAACAGCCAAGAAAAAGAAAAAATCCTAAGGAGGGGGATGAGGTGATGAGTCAAACTATCAATTTAGTGAATGCATCTTATGAGCAAACAGGTGCGAGTACTCAGAATAATAATATGGGTATGCGAGAAATGCAGGCGAGAGCCTATGCATATCGAGATAGTAAATATTTGTTGATTAAAGCACCGCCTGCTTCGGGTAAATCTAGAGCGTTGATGTTTTTAGCTTTGGATAAATTGGTAAAGCAAGGGCTTAAAAAAGCGATTGTTTGTGTGCCTGAAATGTCCATTGGGGGTTCATTTAAAGATACAGATTTAATGGCTCATGGTTTTTATGCCAATTGGCACATTGAAGATCGCAATAATCTATGTTTAACCGAAGGGGAAACCACAGGAAAGGTTGATCGTTTTGTCGCATTTATGAATAGTGATGATCTTAAGGATCAAATTATTTTGTGTACTCATGCAACATTGCGCCACGCATTTAAGAAGCTATCACCTGAAGATTTTAACGATACTGTTTTAGCCATCGATGAATTTCATCACGTTTCAGCAGGTGAAGAAAACATCTTGGGCCAATTGATAGATGATGTTATGAATGGCTCTAATACTCATATTATTGCAATGACAGGGTCATATTTTAGAGGTGATGCTGTACCAATTTTAGAGCCAGAAGATGAAGCTAAATTTGATAAGGTCACTTATACGTATTATGAGCAATTAAATGGCTATGAATATCTTAAAACTTTAGGCATTGGCTATCATTTTTATCAGGGAAAATATATTAGTGCGCTCGAAGAAGTGTTAGATACAGATAAGAAAACATTAATCCATATTCCTAATGTGAATTCTTCAGCTTCTACGGGCAATAAATATACTGAAGTTGGGCATATTCATGATGTGATTGGTGAGTTTATTTCTAAAGATCCTAATACTCATATCATTACGTTACAGCGTCATAGTGATGGCAAGCTGATTAAAGTTGCTGATCTCGTGGACGATAGTAAAGAACGCCCCATTGTGATGAATTATCTACGCAATGTTAACCATGTGGATAATATTGATATTATCATAGCTTTAGGCATGGCTAAAGAAGGCTTTGACTGGCCTTGGTGTGAGCATGCATTAACTGTAGGTTTTAGAAACTCACTAACAGAAATCGTGCAAATCATTGGTCGCGCCACTCGGGATTGTGTCGGTAAAAACCATGCACAATTTACTAATTTGATTCCACAGCCAGAGGCAACAGATGAAGATGTAGTTGTTTCAGTGAATACGATGCTTAAAGCAATCAGCGCATCTTTACTAATGGAACAAATTTTAAAGCCTAATATCACGTTTAGACCTCGTTCAACAATTATGGATGGTGAGAAATTAGCGCCTGGCACAGTAATTGTGGATGACAGCACTAAAGCAGCTTCAAAGAAAGTTTTGGATATCTTGAATGGGTCCACTGATGATATCTTTGCAACATTATTGAACAATGGGCAGGCACAGCAAGCATATTGGTCTGAGCAAGGATTAATCGAAACAGAAGTTGTGAATACAATTGTGATTCCTAAAATTATTCGTGAGTTGCATCCTGATTTATCCGAGGATGAGGTTGATCAATTGCATCAAGGTTTATTAACGAACTTATTCATTCGACAAAATGGCGGCGTGGTTTCAGGTGAGTCTCTACCTGAAGGTGCAATTGTTGAGGGAAGCACATCAGAAAATAATCAAGATAACGGGATACGACCTAAGATGGATGGTGATCATAGTGGTCAGCAATTTGTGAATATTGGTAATCGATTTGTGAATCTTAATGACTTGAGTGTTGATTTAATTTCGTCAGTAAATCCTTTTCAGGGGGCTTATGAGGTCATTTCTAAAAATATTGATGCTCCATTACTAAAAACACTCAAGACTAGTTTGGCATTACAGAGGGTTAATATGACGGAAGAAGAAGCTGTTATGTTATGGCCTCGTATTAATCAATTTAAAGAAGATCATGGTCGTATGCCGTCGATTGATAGTATTGATAACATTGAAAAGAGATTAGCTGAGGGATTGGCTTATATTCAAAAAAGATACGCTGAGAAAAAACAGCAAAAGGATAATGAATGAAGCTTACAGGTATAAAGAATACTCAACCCTTTATGACATTGGATGAAATATTTGAAGTAGGTAATGATCCCCATGGCTTACTAAAAAATGTAAAGATTAAGTCAAAAGAGAGGGCTAATGACTCTCACTTATCTCGTAAATTTGAAGAAATTAATCAATTCATTGATATACATGACAGAGTACCTAGTATTGATAGTTCTGAAATAACTGAAGCACTATTAGCAGAATCACTGAAAGCTATTTGTGATAAATCATTTGATGATACTGCTTTAAAATCGATGGATAGACATCAGTTGTTACCTATGGGTAAGGAGTGTATTACAGAGCCTAATAGTCTGGGAAATCAGGCTAAGGTTGCAGGAAGCACTATTGCGGCTGCAAGTAAAGTCACTTCGTTGGATGATATATTCAATATGGCTGGGGATTTGTTAGATGATAGTGCGGATATCTTCAATTTAAAGCATGTGCCTGCACAGAAAAAAAGCAAGGATATGCCTGATGAAATCGCAGATCGTTTTGAATGTCTAGATTTCTGGAAGTTTGAAGCATTATTTAGCTCGATGCATGACAACTTAAAAAATGGCGAATTTCAATTACAAAAATTTAGTAATAATTCTCAGATTAGAGAAGGTGATTTCTTTATTCTAAATGGTGTAACGTGTTTCGTTGCATCAATGGAAGCATTGAGTGAACGAACCGATCGACACAATCCTAGAATGCGTTTGATATTTGAAAATGGCTTAGAATCCAATATGCTTATGCGTTCTTTAGCTGCATCTTTGTATAAAGATGAAAATGGTCGAAGAGTAATGCAAGGCGCTGATGCTGTGACTGATGCTTTAATTAATGTGACGCATAAAGATAAACCTTTAGGGTATCTTTATGTATTGCGTTCTTTAGGTAATAAACCCGAATTGGCTCGATTCGAAGATCTCTATAAGATTGGTTTTACTACGACTACTATTGAAGAACGTATTAAAAATGCGACAAGAGATACAGCCTTTTTAGAAGCACCCGTTGAAATTGTGACATTCTTTGAATGTAGAGAAGTCAATCCACATATGTTGGAAAGATTAGTGCATACGTTCTTAGAAGCGCAGCGTTTAACATTGATGCTTATTGGCCGTGATGGTAAGCCATATTTGCCAAATGAATGGTTTAACGTGCCACTAAAAACAATACGCAACGTGGTCGCTAGGATTAGCGATGGCACCATTAACCAGTATCGAATGGATAATACGACTGGGGAAATGGTTAGAAAATAAAGAGGTTAATATGAAAAAAGAAAAAACTATAAGAGAACTAATAAATGAATTACAGAAAGATGTAAAAATAGTTGCGAGAGCTCGCTTTAATAAAGTAACTAGATTAAAG
>CANRON010000101.1 GCA_947632245.1 uncultured Ignatzschineria sp.
TTTAATGATAAGACAGCAGATAGCACTGTTTTAAAGTTAATGACTGATGGAATTCTGCTCACAGAACTGACCCATGATCGCTTCTTGAACCAATATGAAGTGATTATTATTGATGAGGCGCATGAGCGGAGTCTTAATATTGATTTCTTATTGGGGATCTTAAAGAATCTTTTACCAAGACGACCTGATCTGAAACTAATTATTACGTCGGCAACCATTGACCCGCAGAAATTCTCAAATTACTTTGGCGGGCCTAAAAAAGCACCGATTATTGAGGTTTCGGGCCGTACTTATCCTGTAGAGATTCGGTATCAAGATCTTCACGTCGATGAAGAGAGTGAGAATGATCCCATCGCGATAGAAGAAGGGATTGTGCAGGCGGTTTATTCTCTTCAAAAAGAGAAAGAGGGCGATATACTAGTATTTCTTCCCGGAGAGAGGGAGATATTAGAAACAGCTGATCTACTTCGGAAAGAATTTAATAACTATGATGTCTTGCCACTCTTCTCACGATTAAGCCAGGCAGAGCAGCGTAAGATTTTTGCGCCGAAAGGTCGTCGCCGTATTGTCCTTGCGACAAACGTGGCTGAAACATCCATTACGGTTCCGCGTATTCGTTATGTGATAGATAGTGGTGTTGCGCGTGTGAGTCGTTATAACTCACGTTCACGTCTACAGAGTCTTTTGATAGAGCCAATATCCCAAGCAGCTGCAAATCAACGATCTGGTCGTTGTGGCCGTGTGGCTGAGGGGATTGCAATCCGTCTTTATAGTGAAGAGGACTTTAATAGTCGCCCTGAGTTTTTAGATCCTGAAATATTAAGAACGCATTTAGCTTCCGTTATTTTACAGATGGGGCATTTACGTCTTGGAGACCCTGAGCTATTTCCCTTTATTGAAATGCCGGAGTCAAGACAAATCAAGGAAGGCTTTCAAACACTCAAAGAGCTTAAAGCTGTCAAAGATGATGGTAGTCTTACGCCGCTAGGTAAAACACTTGCACAGATCCCGATTGACCCTAAATTTGGGGCAATGATGATTCATGGTGCGCACAATGGCGTGGGTCATGAGATGTTAACGCTAGTATCGGGTCTATCGATACAAGATCCTAGGGAGCGGCCACTTGAGTATCAACAGCAGTCAGATGAAAAGCATCGTTTATTTAGAGCAAATCATTCAGACTTTATCTCTCTATTAAATATTTGGGCTTGGTATCAAGATAAAGCAAAAGATGAGAGTCAAAATCAGATGCGCAAGATTAGCCGGACGCATTTCTTAAATTATATGCGTATGCGCGAATGGTTTGATCTCTATACTCAGCTGAAATCCATTTTTCAAAAATTAAAGCTAGAGCTGAATGCTTTTCCTAAAAATGACGCAGCGAATCAGCCTGCAGGTAGTAAAGAGGGGGAGTATTGTTTCCCAAGCTTTAATGAAGTGAAGATCCATCAATCGATATTAGTCGGGATATTAGATCAAATAGGTGAGCTCGGGGAAGACAAGATCTTTACGGGCGCTAATAATCGCAAATTTAGAATATTTCCGGGCTCGGCGTTATATAGAAAGCCGCCAAAGTGGATTATGGCGCTTGAAATCGTCGAAACAAGCCAAGTCTTTGCGCGTATGAATGCGGCGATTAATCCTGAGTGGTTAGAAAGCTTAGGGGCGCACCTCTTAAAACGCGAATATACAGAACCGCACTGGAGTAAACAGCAAGGGCAAGCTGCTGCACATGAAACAGTGAAGCTCTTTAATCTTGCGATTATCAAAAATCGAGTTATTAGCTTTGGTAAGGTTAAGCCGGATGTGTCGCGAGAGTTGATGATTCGTGAGGGATTGGTTGAGGGGAATATACAGACTCGCGCTTATTTTTATAAGGTGAACCAAAAGACGATTGATAAAGTTGCAGAGATGGAAGATAAAACGCGTCGTCGCGATATCTTGATTGAAGAGTGGAAGTTATTTGAATGGTATAACGCACGTATTCCTCAAAATGTCTATTCGGTCGCATCTTTAGAGAAATGGTGTAAAGATCGGGCCGCGAATGATTCTTTAATTTTTACGGAATCAGATATTCTTGAAAATGATGAAGCACTCAATTTGGAAGAGTTTCCAACCGTTGTAAGTTTCGGTCAGTTAAAGCTCAACGCTGTATATCTATTTGATCCTGCGTCTATGGACGATGGTATGACGTTAATGGTTCCACTTGCCGCGTTAAACTTATTAGATAAAACGCGGTTAGATTGGTTGGTGCCAGGATTATTAACAGAAAAGATTACAGAAGTCATGCGTTCTCTCCCAAGGGCGCTGCGGAAGCATTTTGTGCCACTACCAGATGTTGCTAAAGAGATGGCTGCAAGCTTGACCTTTGGAGAGGGGAATCTCTATTTTCAAATTGCCGAGTTTTTAACCAAGCGATCGGGCGTACAGATAGAACCTCATCTATTTAATGAAGAAGTATTAGATAAGCATCTGCGTATGAATATTCGTGTGATTGATACTGGTGGCAAAACGATTGCTGAGGGGCGTGATTTAACAGCGCTGACGCAAAAGTTGAGAGGGCAGGCAGAAAATGCATTTCAAAAACTCGCAGATAGCTTTAATGTCAATAAAAATCCAGCAAAGGGAAAAGGACGTCATAAACAAAATCCTACTCAGGTCACGCACGATGTATCAAAAGGTGATAAGAGCGGTAAAGAATCACAGATTGTGCAGGATTTATCATTAGAGGATTGGAAAATTGATGCAGAGGAACATTTTGTTCGCAATGGAATATCCTTAAAAGGGTATCCTGCACTGATCGTGCATGATGGCCAGCCGATCACCTTAAGTAAGCAATTATTTGACAGGGCGCATGTTGCGCGTGAAAAGCATCTCAATGCGCTAATTGTATTAATGTTAAAAGCGCTCAATGAGCAAGTAAAATATCTTCGTAAACAGTGGCCACAGTTTGGAAAACTTGCCTTAATGTTTAGACAGGTCGGAAATGAAGAATCTTTGAGAGAAGACTTAATGCGTGCAATCACGAAGGATTCTCTCGAATCGCAAATATTACCGCGGGATGCGGCATCTTTTGCGAAACTGATAGATGTCATGCGTAAAGAGATGATTTCTGATGCTACAAAGCTGAGTAACTTAATCGTTACAATTTTTGAAAAAGTAAAACAGGTGCGGGAGTCACTTAACCAGCTTCATCCCATGAACAGGGCGATTGCTGAAAAAAGCGTTAAAAAAGCACTAGATCGGTTGATTTACGCCGACTTTATTAGTGATACACCGAAAGAGTGGCGCGTTGAACTCCCTCGTTTTCTAGAAGCACTAATTGTTAGAATTGAGCGATTCCCACAAAATATGAATCGGGATAACTTACAAAACGATATTATTGAAAATCATTGGGCGCAATTAACAAGGGCGCGTGAATTTTTCATGAAGCGAGATGAAAAGCCGGATATTTTGGATGAATATCGCTGGATGATTGAAGAGATGGCGGTCTCTTTCTTTGCCCAGCCTATGCGTACAAAAATTACGGTGTCTGAGAAGCGTTTAGATAAGGTGTGGGAAGAAATTGACTTGCGCATAAAAAATAGTAGTTATCAGTAAACAGTTATGGTGCTACGGTCAATAACCCTTTTTTAGGTAGTAATGTCTTGTTTAAAGGGTTATTTGACAATATTTTACGCTAATAGCACTATAGTGCTTGCACACAATGATTTTACGAGTATAATATGCGCTTCCCATCGCCCTGTTGGTTCATAGTTTGAGACTATGACATAAGTGTACTTGACGCTTATTTGAGATTCGGTCGATGCATTTTTTTGGCTGAATGTTCAAGCGCATTCCCTACATTATACTAAAGGAAATCCCCCTTAAGTGGCGGGATCAATAAACTTATGTCTCAATTTTCCGACTTAAACCTCAACCCAATCTTATTAACAGCCGTTGAAAAGATGGGTTACACAGCAGCAACAGAAGTACAAACAAAAATCATCCCCGTTGCAATGGGGGGCCAAGACGTTATGGTTTCGAGCCAAACAGGTAGTGGTAAAACAGCAGCATTCTTACTGCCAATCCTTCATCAAATTATGGATGAGAAAGATTTAGCAGAAGGCAGTGTAGCGGATACTGAGGAGAGCCAAGGCGCTCCAAAGAAAGCGCGTCGTGGCGCTCCTGCTCGTAACCAACGCTACTCAATGCCAGCACCAAGCGCAATTGTGATGTGTCCTACTCGTGAGCTTGCACTCCAAGTAGCACAAGAAGCAATTCAATTAAAAGGTTCACATCGTGATTTCCGCGTTGCGACTGTTGTAGGCGGTATGCCTTATGGTCGTCAAATCCGCGAGCTTCAAAATGTGACACTTTTAGTGGCAACGCCAGGACGTTTAATTGACCTCTATAAACAAAAAGAGATCAGTTTTGACAATGTACATTTCTTTATTGCTGACGAAGCAGACAGAATGCTCGATATGGGTTTCTCAGAAGATCTTGAAAGACTTCACAGAAGTTGCCCTAATAATCGCCAAACACTTATGTTCTCTGCAACTTTCCCACCGAAAGTCATGCATTTAGCAGAAGGTATGATGAATAACCCACTTCGTGTTGCGATTTCACCGAAAGATACAATCAACAAAAATATCACGCAAATCCTCCATTGGGCAGATGGCCGTGAACATCAGAAAAAATTATTATTCCATTGGTTAGAAAATGCAAAAATCGATCAAACGGTTGTTTTCGTACCAACACAAATTGATGCAGAAGAAATTGCAGATGAAATCAATGAAATGGGCTTATCGGTAGACCATCTTCATGGTGGTATGCAACAACGTGTAAGAAACCGTGTGCTTGATAATCTTCGCCGTGGTAAAACTAAGATCTTAGTGGCAACAGACGTTGCTGCACGTGGTATTGACGTTGAAACGATTACACACGTATTTAATATTGGTGTGCCAAGACAACCTGAGGATTATGTTCATCGTATTGGTCGTACAGGTCGTGCGGGCCGTGAAGGTACTGCAGTGACGTTTGTACACTTTAAAGATAAGCGTTTATTGGATGCGGTTGAAAACTTCATTCAGCTTGAAATAAAAGCTAGTATTATCGATGGCTTAGAGCCTAAGAAAGAACCTATGCGTGGCGCACCTAAAGGTCGTGGACGTAGCAATGGCGGCGGTGGTCGTGGTAATGGTGGTCCTGGGCGCGGTCGTAGTGGCGGTGGTGATCGTCGTTCATCTTCATCGGAAGGCCGTGGTAGTGATCGTCGCAGTGCGGGCGGTGGTGAGCGTTCTGAAGGTCGTTCATTTGCACGCAGAAGTGATGCAGGCGCATCTACTGAAAGAAGCACAGAGCGTAGAAGCAGTGACGCTGGAGCAGGTCGTCAAGAGAGATTTGGTGGTGGCGCTCGCTCAGAGGGTAATAGAAGACCTGAAGGCCGCGTAGAGCGTCGTGAAGGTGGTGATTCTAGAGCAGCAAGACCAGCTCGTAGAGATGCGGGTGCTGGTGCGAGTAGACCAACAAGACGAACCGCACGTTAATTGATAGCTAGACCGAATTAATATTCGGTAATCGAATAGGTTAAAGGAGCAAAATATTGAATATTTTGCTCCTTTTTTTGTGTTTCAATGTGATCGTTGGTACAGTTTCTCACTAATAAAGAGAGAGTGATTAAAGTGTGTAATTGTTAAGTATCGATTAATTCTGTTATTCTTAGGTGGATATTATTGTCTTATTCCGCTATAATTTATCGCCACCATTAGTTATATGTCTTATTTTATTTTAAATACTAATTAGTTATTTAGACTTTATAGATGATTTTGATATACTAAATCCTAACCATACTAATATATACGAATAATAATTGGTATATATTACTTATAATATAATTGGATCAGTGGTTATTATAAATACCATTTCCTGGGAGGACGTAATGACTTTAAGATTAATGAGAATATTTCGATCGGTTGCTGA
>CANRON010000102.1 GCA_947632245.1 uncultured Ignatzschineria sp.
TTATTAAATACCCTTGAAGAAATTGATAATCCTATTCGTGCTATTTTTGCCGTTGCTAAAGTTAATGAGGGATGGGATGTATTAAATCTCTACGATATTGTTCGAATCAGCGAAAAAGCATCTAAAACTAAAACAGGTACAGACAGCGAAGCTCAGCTGATTGGTCGTGGTGCTCGATATTATCCTTTTACATATCAAGGCGAACAAAGTTATACACGACGATTTGATACTAGCATTAGTGATCTGGCAGTTTTAGAACAGCTCCACTACCACACAATCAATGAACCTTCTTACATTAAAACTCTTCATAATTCACTAGATAATGCGGATATCGTTGCTCATATGGATGGATTAGGAAAAGTTGAACATGCCAAATTAAAAGAGGACTTCAAAAAATCTAAAATTTATCAAACCGGCGAACTTTTTTATAACGAAGCCGTTGAAATAGCCAATGATGCAAGAACATGGGAATCATATTCTCTAGAAACTCATTTTGATATTAGCTACAAAACAGCTCAAGAAGTTTCCTTAGAGAATATTGAAAATGAGGCGGAGAACATTACTCATATAGAAACCTTAAAACTTGATCAGCGCTATTACTCAAAAGCTTTACAGAAAATCAGCTTTTTTACTTTTGAAAATCTGCAAATATACTTTCCAACATTGAAAAGTATGAATGAGTTTATTACTAGTAATGCATACTTAGGCAATTTAAAAATTAATGTACAGCTACCCAATAAAATCTCTTTAAAAGATCTCTCCGCTAAAGAAAAACTACAGTTACTAGAAACTATATTAACTAGAATTGCAGATAATATCCGCCGTAACTTCAATAAAGAAACAGGTACATACCGCTTTACTAGCAAGCCCTTAAAAGAGTTTATTCGAGATTACAGCACCTTTATTGATATGAATCCTTCATCGTATGCAAGTCAAAAAGTTGAAGCTAAATCTACTATTGGTAAAAAGTGGTATGTATTTGATAAAGCAATTTTAAATCAATTGGAACATCGATTTGTAATATTATTTGAACAGTTTATTAATAAGCTCAAAGATAAATATGATGATATTTACCTTATACGAAATGATGAACAATCAACTGGTTTCAAATTAAGGGAGTTTAGAGGAGTTAGAGGCTTTATGCCTGACTTTATTTTGATAATGATAGGTAAAGATGATAGCACCTATTATCAAGTGTTTTTAGAACCAAAAGGTGGTGATCGTGTCTTAACAGATGCTTGGAAAGAAAAAATGCTAGAAACCATTAATAATAAAAATCTAGTGATATTAGCAGAAAATGAAAATGTTCGTCTAGTCGGTATTAAGTTCTACGCTGATGAAGATCCTTTTAAACATAAACGTTATGAATTTATCAAAGATTTTGAAGAGAAACTCTATGATGGAAAACCATTAGAAGAAAACTCTTTATTATTAATATAAAAAATTATTTTTCCTAATGTAACACCAAACCATATGATTAAAGCCCCATCTTGGGGCTTTTCTATTTCTCTATTTTTTCTCTTGAGTAAATCTTCATACTTTTGAGATTCATGACAAAGCTTAAGCTAAAAGAAAAGATACTATTGCCTGTTTAGAATCGTTTAAAAAGCTCTTCCCCACGCTTTCTATATTCTTCTTCCCTATGCTTTATCTTTCTTGCAATTACAAAGCCAGAAGCAACTATAACGATAGAGAATAAAGCTAATAAAATTAAGAGTGTATTTTTAATCTCACTAGATACAAAAATAGCCGTTATGGATAAACAGAGAAATATCCCTCCTACCCCTAGATAGCATAAAATTAATTTTTTGAAATCAAAGAAAATATCTCGTTGAATACTTTGCTCTAGCTTTTCTCTTGCTGATTTCATGGTTTACTCTTCCTGTAAATTTGTTTTTAATACTTGAACAGCCGCTAGTTTCAATGGTCGTTTTGCCAACTTAAATAGCGATAGAAACTCAGCCTCTTCAGGTTCAATATACTTATCAGAAACAACGCCTGTAACTATATACTGAATATCACAACCAACTTTAGCAATATTAGCTAGATACTCAATATCGGGCTTTCTAGAGCCTTTTTCATAGTTATATTGAGAAGCTTTTCCAACACCACCTAAGATACCAAACTCTTCCGCAGTATAGCCACTCTTCTCTCTTTCAAGCTTTAATCTTTCAGCAAAGTTTGTCATTCGTTACAAAAACCTTGATTAGTCCAAAAATGAATACTACAATACTCCTATAAAGCATCTCACAGCTATACAATAAAAGTATTTTAATAGGTAAGTGTATATGAAAATAGACAATGTTCCAACAAGACGATCTCAAGTAATTAACCTTAGATTTCTTCCTCAGGATGTCATCAAACTTCAAAAAATGGCTCAAGAAAAAGGGATTCCCCTTTCTACTTATTGCTATCTAATTATCAAAGATACTATTGATAATGACCAATAAACTTCTCACAGCTAAATAACCACAATATTTCTTATAAAAATTAATAGCTTGATATCAAGCTAAGGGATTTTTGCGCCCAAAATTTACTATAACCTTTGATTTTAATTTCAAGGGATAAGGATATTCATGCTCAAAAAAGGGGAAACCATGAATAAAATGGATACGGAACATCTGCTAGATAGTTACCGCCATGCTATTAAAAATGATCTACTTGATAAAGCTTATTCAGCTTGGTTAAAAGAACCTAATGATCAATTATACATAGAGCACAACAAGCATACTTATTGGTGCAAAATCAATAATACTAAGTTAAACCAAGAGCTTAACAAACCTGTAAATGAAGACAAAAGAATTGATAGCACAGGCTTCGATATTGATGAATTCATGGCTTTTAGCCGTTATTGTGCAATTGCAGAAATAGGGAATTTCACTATAAAATTTCTCTATTTCCAAAGAGATTCTATTACGGAAGATAGTTATTATTTTTCAAAAATTTCTAATAGTAACTCTGCTATAAAAATTGCTATCTCTCCAAAGTCACTCGCAAGTGCTTCTGAATTTAAACCAACAACAATGAGTGTTCTTGCCGGAGCAATATTTACAGGCGAAACCTATCAATTAAATACTATCTTCAAAGATAAAGCCCAAGATATTAAAAGTGTAGAAACAATACCCTACATTGGCTACAACAAACTTTGGAAAACGTATGTATATAACCAATATGCCGTCCACAATGGCGTAGTATATCCAAAAAACAAAGATGGTTACTTTGAAATTAAAAACCACTTAAATATTAAGAGCACCTTAGAGCTATCTGATTTTGATCATAATATTGAATATATAAATAATTGGCTAGATGACTACCTCATTTCTTTTGGCGAAAAAGGATTAGTTGCTCTCGCATTTTGGGTTGGCACTCTTTTTGTAGAGCAAATAAGAGAAAGTGGACATCCTTGGCCTTTTCTAACAATCACAGGAAAAGCTGGTGCGGGGAAATCCTTTTTAATTACATTTCTTTGGATGCTGTTTGGTAGAGATCAAGCTGAGGGAGAAAACCCTTCTACAGCCTCAGAAGCCGGTGGATCAAGATATTTAGTACAAGTTTCTAATCTTCCTGTTGTCTATATTGAAGGAGATATTAATCATCCGAATAAAAGTGGAATGCCTAGACAACAAGCCACGAATTTTGAAGCCCTAAAGCCTCTGTTTAATGGTCGATCTCCTCGAATGACTGCTCCCAAGACTAATGATAATAAAATCAATAGTCAGCCCTTTAAAGGTGGCTTAGTAATTTCACAAAATGAACCCGTTACAGGCTCTGAAGCGATTGAATCAAGGTTAGTTGATCTCTACTTTGATAAATCCCATCACACCCAAGATTCTGCCCTTGCTGTTGATCGCCTTTCTAGATTAAAAACCCACGAGGTATCAGGCTTTCTATTTCATGCTTTAAAACATGAGGCTCAAGCTATAAACATAGTTGAGAAAGACTTTATTTATTACAGAAACTATGTTCAATCGCATCTAAAAGAGTTCTCCAATAGTCGTATTGAAACAACTCATGGATTGATACTTTGCTACTTACATTTTTTAAAAATTCTACTTCCTATTCCTCCCGAATTCATAGATTCAACACAGGAGTTAATTCTTGAAATGGCTCTCAATAAAGTTCAAAAAACCGAACGAGAACCCGAAGATATCAGCCAATTTTGGGATGTTTATGAATACTTCACAGACCGAATATCTAAACGCATCAATCATTCAAAAGACCCTAATTGCATTGCGATATATCTTCAAGAATTTTATCAACTAGCTCATCAATTTAACCAAGAGTTAACGGATATTAAACGTCTTCAAAAACTTTTAACTCAATCTGTTAGGCATCCTTTTATCGACTTCAAACCGATGCGAAGTGCCATTACCGGAAAAACATTACGTTGTTATATTTTTAAAAAGGAATTAAAAAATCATGACTAAAGAAACCTTTCATCATCTTATTAAAGATGGAACTAACTACATTCTTATTAAGTCTGAAAGATGCTTATCCATTAAAAAACTAGCTGAGAAACTAGATGTCCATATCACTCATGCTAAGAAAAATATTGTCACCCTACCCGACTTTCCTAGACCTATTCGCTATGAAGCAAAAAGCCATCCAAAGTGGCTTGAATCAGATATTGACCTGTGGTTAACACTCAAAAAAGCTTAAGGAGAATTCAAGTGGCTACAATACGTAAAAGAGGCAATAAATTCCAAGTACAAATTAGGCTATATAAAGATTATCGCTTAATTTCTGAATCTAAATCCTTTAGCTCTAAACTTGAAGCAATCAAATGGGCTGAGATTAGGGAAAACCAAATAAAAAGCAACATAGAAAATAAACTAGATGCTTCTAAAACATTGCGTGAAGCGATTGAGAGATATAGAGATATCATTACCCCCGAAAAAAGAGGAGCTCAATGGGAAACGCTTAGAATAAATGCCATGTTAAGAAATAATCATCTACCTTTGGATAGGTTAATTAACTCTATTACTACTGATGAATTAGCTCATTGGCGAAGGCAATTACCGGTTTCCCCTGCTAGTAAAAATAGAGTAACAACGATCTTACGATCCATATTTGAAGTGGCAAGATTAGAATGGAAATGGTTGGCTGAGAACCCGCTAAAAGACTTAAAAAGGCTTCCTGAGCCTCAGGCAAGGGATAGACGAATCAATGACTATGAGATTTCATTAATATGCGAAGAATTAGAGTTTGATTTAGATAATCCCGATACAACGACACAAAAACAAAAAATCGGATTAATATTCCTGTTCGCTATAGAAACAGCAATGCGGCAAAGTGAAATTACTAAACTGCAATGGGAACGGGTCAATCTTAAAGATCAATTCCTAACTCTAATAGAAACTAAAAATGGATATAAAAGGCATGTTCCACTAAGCAGTAAAGCTGTATCGCTACTCAAAATCATGAATCCTCAAAGGAGTGGAGATATATTTGGAATAGATGCTGATACTGTTTCCACCTTATTTAGACGAGCCGTCAAGAAGTGTAAGATCGAAAATTTAAGATTTCATGATACTCGGCATGAAGCCTGTACAAGACTAGCTCAACTTTTAGAGCCTTTGGATTTAGCTAGAATGATAGGACATAGAGATCTAAAATCTTTAATGATCTACTACAACCCTACCCCAACTGAAATTGCCAAACGTCTAGGATAAAACTTATTACTACCAACCAATGTTTTCTAAAGAAGGCATTGGTTTTTTAAAATCGTCAGATTTTCTACAAAGGGTTTTAGGGTCTTCCCTAAGCACGATGAATGGTCAAAACGTAGTTTTGTAAACATTCAGTATCGTGCCTTACCTTTTGAACCAAATAAAACTGCCCCATATAGTCTTAAGTCGTCAA
>CANRON010000103.1 GCA_947632245.1 uncultured Ignatzschineria sp.
CGAAGGCCAAATGTTGCAAGCGCACTTAGTAAAGCATATTGTGTAGCAGAGGCATTTCTATCACATAATAACCCTAAAAACATGATAAATAGCGCACTTGAGAACCCGGAGATAAAATTCTCTGCACTGATCGCGACCATCAACGTATAGATGTTCGGCATTTCTATTATAAGCAGATATCCCAAATTTGTAATGCCAATTAAGATTGCTGAAATCAAAAGACTCCGATATAAACCCAGTAAATTAATAATCGCAGCGGCTAAAAATGCCCCCAATAAGGTCGCAATTAAGCCATATACCTTCGACACTGCACCAATCTGTGCGCCGGTATACCCCATTTCATGATAAAAAGGCGTAACCATGACGCCGGACACCGCATCAGGCAACTTATAACATACCACTAATAGTAAAAATAAAAGCGCCTTATCTCTGCTAAAAAACTGTATAAACCCTTCTAAAAAAGGTTCTAGTGGATTTTTATATATCCTAGCGATACCATCGCCTTCTACTTTTTTAGGTTCTGGGATCGTTAAGGTCAAAAGTAAAATCACGAAAACTAATCCCGAGATCATTTGAAAAATCACAGGCCAACTCACATAATCGGAAAATGCAAGGACACCTGCACCCATTAAAAGCATCGCGATTCGATACATAAAAAGGTAGCTACTCGCACCATAAGCTTGCATCTCTTCATCTAATGTATCGATACGATAGGCATCAACGACAATATCTTGACTTGCAGATGCAAAGGCCAATAATAATATGAGTAATCCCAAAAGAAAGGGGTTTTGCAATGGATCTATAAAGGCTAAAGCAAAAAAGATTAGTCCTATGATCAATTGAAAAAAGACAATCCACCCTTTTCGGCGCCCTAATCTGCGTAATATTGGTAACCCAAATAGATCCAATAGTGGGGCCCAGAGAAACTTAATCACATAAGGAATCCCAAATAGTGAAGCTAAGCCGATTGCTGCCTTCGATACACCGAGCGTTGAGAGCCAATATGACAATGTGGAAAGCGTCATTAGAATCGGAATTCCTGAGGAAAATCCGAGTAGTGCTACCGATAGATTCTGCCTAGAAAAATAGTGCATTAAACTATCAAAAAAATGTTGGCCTTTTTGCACGGGCAATTCCTCTTTTATGCATTTTACAGCTTCAACCAAAATGATTCGCTCAAAAAAATGATCGATGAAATCAATCACCGATCATATCAGAAAAAAGGCTGTATCAATATCTATTCATATGCCTTATCCACCCCTATAGCTGTAAAAAGAGGCTCGCAATCCCTAAATAGATAAATACACCGGCAATATCACAAATAGAGGTGATTAATGGCGTACTTGCTGTTGCAGGGTCAAGATTGAAGAGCCTAAATACAAATGGAATAATCGCACCGAGCAACCCGCCGAACATTACAACAATCACCATTGACATCGCGATCACAATCGCCGTTTCAAGCCCTGCGCCATAATCACTGCCTCGGTAATAACCAATCACCGCAATTGCCGCTGCCATTGTTAATCCTAATGCAAAGGCTGTAACCGCTTCTTTCACAAAAACGCGACCCCAATCTTTCATCGTCACGTCCCCAACCGCCATTGCCCGTATCACCAGCGTTGTCGATTGTGATCCGGTATTTCCGCCACTTGCAATCAAAAGCGGTAAAAAGAAGACCACATAAATATGATTATTTAAAAGTTCTTCATAACTTGCAATACCCGCACCCGATAAAAGATTCACAAATACGAGTATCACAAGCCAACCAATTCGTTTCTTATAAAGCCAACCCACAGATGACTCTAATAACCCCTTTACTTCCTCATCATCATCGACAGAAATCGACGCCATTTTATGAATATCTTCTGTTGCTTCTTGCTGAAGTACATCCATCATCTCATCGACATGAAGCACACCAATCATTCTGCCATTGCTATCAATCACCGGAAGCGTTACGAGATCTGAGTCTTGGAAGATTTTTGCCGCTTTCTCCTGGTCTAAATCATACGAAAGTTTTAATGAAGTCGGCGACATTATATCTTTCAATATGGCATTTTCATCGGCACCCAAGAGCTCTCTGAGCGACAACACCCCCACAAGAACACCTAAAGGATCGATCACATAGCTATAATGGATATTGGCCTTACCATGAACATTCTTCCTCAGATACTGAAATGTCTCACCAACAGTATAAGTTTCAGGCACACAGATAAAATCGAAATCCATTAAGGATCCAACAGTTTCTTCTGCAAATTCGCGCGGTTTTTTGACATTTCTATGCTGAGCCATAAGCGTCCTCCTGTGACTATGTGTGATCAAAGATGATCTCAACCGATAGTGCAAGGTTATAGTACTTATGAAGACTTTGAGGGAAATTCATATAAATAGCAAGATAAACAAACATTGTGAGTGATGCTCTTCAATCATCATACTTGCAAAAAGATCGTAGAGATCTTTTTTATTTATATAAAATAGAACGCAAATATCAATCTAATCTTGATTACCAAAAAACAGTTATACTAAAAATAGATTATTACGCTCCATCTTAACTGAAGCATTGCAGCTTAAGTTAAGTGACCTCCTTCGTAAAAACTTTAGCACTATAGAGCTAGAGTTTTCAGCCTTAACGGTGTTAATAGTTGAAAACTCATCACTGTGTTAGAAATAACCTTAATTCGATTATTCCTGCTGACCCATTGGCGTCTCTCGACATTTCTGGGTAACAGCTTCCGACCCTATAGGAACCTCACCTAACGAGGAATCATTATCATTGATAACGATGATAGATAAAATATGAGTAAGCCCTGAAAGAAGCACCTTTCCTTACGCTTATTATACTCACATCTATCTAAGAATTTAAGGCGTGAATTATAGCCTAAAACCGAGGTTATAGCAATGATAGTCAATCTTCAAACATAATTATTGACACCAGCTATACTCTAAACAATGCTTCGCTCTGGGCTTAAAAAGAGGTTCTGTTTTAGGCTGTTTTACGGTATTATTAGCCGGTTAAAGGTAAAATAAAAGAAGTAATGAAAATACTAATTCTAGGTGCAGGTCAAGTAGGCTCGACCGTTGCGCATGTTCTCTCTAAAGAAGCGCAAAATGATATTACGATTATTGATAGTCAATATGCACCACTTGCAGCACTGAAAGAGCGTTACGACATCCGTACTATTCGCGGTAATGCGGCTTCCCCACTATTGTTAAAAGAAGCGGGCGCTGAGAGTATGGACGTGATCATAGCCGTCACCTCAAGCGATGAAGTCAATATTGTTGCATGCCAAATTGCACATACTGTATTTGGCATTAAACTAAAAGTTGCGCGCGTTCGATCTCAAGATTACTTACGCCAAGGCGATCTATTTGGCAATAAATTGGATTCAACATTTCATATTGATGTTGTAATCAGCCCAGAAATGCTGATCACAAACTACATTAAAAACATTATTGAATTACCGGGTGCGCTTGATGTCCTTCGCTTTGCGAAAGGAGAAGCCCTCATTGTATCAATGGGCGTTGAAAAAGACTCGCAGCTCTTTGGCCGCCGATTTTCTAAAATTAAACGCCGTACGCGCCATTTGAATATCAACTACGTGGCAATTTACCGCGAAGGCTCTGAATTTATCCCAGATGAAGATACTATCTTAGAAGAAGATGATGAAGTCTACTTCCTATGTACCCGCTCAGATGCAAGACCTGTCATTGAGCTCTTTCAATCTAAACAGCGTATTGCCAAGCGCATTACTATCGCAGGCGGCGGTAATATTGGCGCAACACTTGCTGAAGCGCTTGAATCATATACGCATGTTAAACTGATTGAAGAGAATGCAGAACGCGCGAATAACCTTGCATCTAAGCTCAATCGCAGTTTGATTCTTCATGGGGATTGCACGGATGAAGCGCTCCTCTTTGAAGAGAGTATTGATAAAACAGATCTGTTTTGTGCACTGACCAATGATGACCAAACAAATATTATGGCAGCAATGCTCGCTAAACGTTTGGGTGCGAAATTTACCATGGCCCTTATTAACCGATCATCCTATTTAGAGATGATCGAAGAAGAGTCAAATATTGATCTTGCCTTCTCACCACAGCAAGTAACTTTAAGTACTCTGCTCACCTATATTAGAAAAGGAGATATTGTTCAGGTATACTCTCTAAGATCAGGCGAGTCAGAGGCAATGGAAATTATTGCTCACGGAAACGCAGAGACCTCAAAAATAGTCGGAAAATCCTTAGCAGGTATCCGCTGGCCCGAAAATGTCGTGGTCGCGGGACTCATCCGCCGAGGAAAAGTGATGAAAATTGAGCCCTCCATGTTTATTGAACAGAATGATCATCTTATCTTATTTATCACCGATAAAGAGAGTATTCCAGAAGTGGAAGATCTCTTTGAATTAAGAAAATAATTAATCACAATACCCAAAAGTCGACAGGAGACTATAATGGAAAAAATCAATAAAGTGGTCCTCGCATATTCAGGCGGATTAGACACTTCCGTCATCCTTAAATGGTTACAAGATGAATATAATTGCGAAGTAGTTACATTTACCGCTGATATCGGTCAAGGCGAAGAAGTAGAGCCTGCACGTGCAAAAGCGCAAGCGCTTGGCGTAAAAGAGATCTACATCGATGACCTTCGCGAAGAATTTGCTCGCGACTTTATTTTTCCAATGTTCCGCGCAAACACAATCTATGAAGGTGAATACCTTCTTGGCACATCAATTGCTCGTCCTTTAATCGCAAAACGCTTAGTAGAAATTGCAAATGAAACAAACGCAGATGCAATCTCACACGGCGCAACCGGTAAAGGGAATGACCAAGTACGCTTTGAACTCGGTGCATATGCGCTTAAACCCGGCGTAAAAGTGATCGCACCTTGGCGCGAATGGGACTTAATGTCTCGCGAAAAGCTTCTTGACTATGCTGAAAAAAACAACATCGAAATTGATCGTGGTGGTAAGAAATCGCCATACTCAATGGATGCAAACCTTCTTCATATCTCTTACGAAGGTCTTTCACTCGAAGATCCATGGGCTGAGCCTGAAGAAGATATGTGGCGCTGGACAGTATCACCTGAGCAAGCACCTGATGTTGCAACGTATGTTGAATTAACATATCGCCATGGTGATATCGTTGCGATTGATGGTGTAGAAACTTCACCAGCAAATGTAATGGCGCAATTAAACAAATTAGCAGGCGCAAATGGTATTGGCCGTGTTGATATCGTTGAAAACCGTTATGTAGGTATGAAAGCGCGTGGTTGCTATGAAACGCCCGCAGGCACTGTGATGATCAAAGCACACAGAGCGATTGAATCTATCACTTTAGACCGTGAAGTTGCACATCTTAAAGATGAGCTTATGCCAAAATACGCAAGCCTTATCTATAACGGATACTGGTGGAGTCCTGAGCGTGAAATGCTTCAAACAATGATTGATGAATCACAAAAGTTCGTCAACGGCGTTGTTCGCGTTAAACTCTACAAAGGCAACGTCATCATTGTAGGTCGTAAATCTGATGATTCACTCTTTGACGAAAATATCGCAACATTTGAAGATGATGGCGGTGCATACGATCAAAAAGATGCGGGTGGCTTCATTAAATTGAATGCGCTTCGCCTTCGTATTGCAGCAAGCAAAAATCGTAAATTCTCATAATATACGATTCTAAATATCGCTTAAATAGCACAAAACCTCGCAGGTTAACACCCGCGAGGTTTTTTATAGCATTTT
>CANRON010000104.1 GCA_947632245.1 uncultured Ignatzschineria sp.
CTATGAAATCTCCTCTTAGGGGAAGTGTATCTATACATTTTATAGATGTACAATGCGTACAAGTCTATTAATTACGCTTTTATGCACGCGCTTTCCAAATTTCTAGCAGCGCTTCTATTAAATCCCTACCAAGGAATGTGCCTTTTTCAGCATCAATTTGTCGAATACCCGTTGGGCTTGTGACGTTGATTTCAGTGAGATAATCACCGATAACATCTAGGCCGACAAAGTAGAGTCCTCGTTTGACAAGCTCAGGACCCAATAGATCGCAGATACGTTTGTCATTATCCGAGAGCGCTTGTACAACGCCTGTCGCACCGGCTGCTAAATTTCCGCGCGTTTCATTTTTAGCAGGAACACGGGCAAGTAAGTAGGGGGCAGGTTTTCCATTAATTAAGATAATGCGTTTATCACCCTTGTTGATTTCCGGGATATAGCGCTGTGCCATAATGGAAGTCTTACCATGCTCTGTTAGTGTTTCGATAATCACACTGAGGTTCGCATCTTTCTCAACAACACGAAAGATAGAGCTGCCGCCCATGCCATCGAGAGGTTTTAAAATTGTATCGTGATGCTTTTCAATAAATGCTTTTAAGTGTTGGCTTTGGCTTGTGACAAGCGTTGGGGGGCAAAGTTCAGGAAACCATGTTGTAAACATCTTTTCGTTACAATCTCTCAGTGAGTCTGGACGATTGCAGACTAGCGAGCCTTGTTTTTCCATTAACTCTAAAAGATAAGTCGTGTGAATATAGTGCATGTTAAATGGCGGGTCTTTCCGCTGAAGTACGATATCAGAGGGGCCAAATACAAAGTTTTCATGTTCTTCTAAGGTATACCAATCATCGAAGCTCGTTAATTGGTTATCACCGGTAAGTTTAAGATTAATCTTTTGTGCGGAAGTCTGAACACTCCCTTCTAATAAATAGATATCTTCTTGTTGCGTATAATAGATTGGTAGTCCAAGGCTGACAGCGCCCATCATCATACCAATTGTGGTATCTTTTTTAGCAGGTAAGGACTCAATAGGGTCCATGATAAAGAGTATTCTGGGTGTCTTAGTCATAAAGCGCCTCGAAACAGTGTTTCAGTTGTAAGATTAGAACCAATCGAGCCTTGCAAATTACAAATTATTAATTGAAGATCTCAAATGCGTTCAATATTCATTTTTATAATTGATTACAATCAGCATAAAGCATTTCGGGTTGATTGGTAAATTGATTTCTCGATATTTATTGACGCTATGCTGAAAGATAACAGCGAGTGCTGAGTAAAGAGTACTAATCCTCGTCACTTTCCTCTCTCTGTTCATTAGATGCTTGGCTCCAATCGCCGATGAGCCCTTGTATAGTAGAAATAACAGCAAGAGCAGCTGTTTCTGTGCGCAATATACGCGAGCCTAAAGTTACGCTGATAGCGCCGGCATCTTGAAGGCGCGCTATCTCTTCTTCCGTTAACCCACCCTCAGGGCCAATGATAATGGTAAAAGAGCGAGAAATCATCGTTTCTGTATGAAGATGTACCTGAAGATCTGTTGAGGGCGTGGTGCTAAGGCTGAATTCGGTTGTCGATTCGCTGTCGACAAGCGCAACAGGCTCAATAAAGTGATCATGGCTACTAATTGCGGTAAGATTTAAAGATTGCAAAAAACTCCCTAAAGAGTGCGTTGCGCTCGGCGCTAATGTAATGAGCGTTGTATTGAGCGAGGGTAAGGTTGTCTCAATCCATTTTTCAAGCGAAATAGGCTCATGTAAGATAGGCGGAATATTTAAACCACATTGCTCACAGGCTGAAGTTGCAATATTCACCCATCGCGCCACTCTTTTTTCAGACTGATCTTTTTTCAGGTGCATCACACTGCGAGTAGTTGCAAGCGGCGTGAAAGAAGTGATGCCAAGCTCCGTACCTTTTTGCAGAACAAACTCCATTTTCTCTCCCTTAGAGAGCGATTGCACAAGGTTGATTTCGACATTACTGGTACGATTAATTGGGTTAAACTTCTTTAGTTTAATGGTTAAGCTGCGTTTATCGATATGAGTAATCACACCATGATATTCGCCACCCTCGCCATTAAAAAGGGTAATAGGATCGCCTTCTCGGCTTCTCAACACTCTCGCGATATAGTTGTAATCTTCATCAACCAACGAAACTTCACTACCGATGAAAAGTGGCTGATTTAAAAAACGACGCATGAAACTTCCTTTTTGAATAATCAAAATATGTGAATAATTACCACCTAAATGGAGAAGGCAGTTTTGTCTTGAATTGCTGAAGGCGTTTAATCACATGACTAAACGCCTTCTTGTTTTGTGCGGATATGAACCGGTTTAAATGAATCTATTGATTGCGTTGTCGTGCAAGTTCTGCAATTGACAAGCCTGAATCTTCATCGTCATAATCATCAAAATCACTCTCTTTATCATGTGCGGATCGGACAAATTTGACGCCGCGATTAATGAGTTGCTGATTACGGAATTGTAAATAGGCTTCACGTTGGAAAACATAGGGGTCTAATGCTGCGGTGCGAGTTACTTTATCCACTTCTAGCATTTGGCTGCGAAGATTTACAGCCCCTGTGACTAAAATACCCACATCAACCCAGTCATTAAATACATACGCATAAGGCGATGCAAAGACATCGCCGACTAAACCGACGGTATCACGAGAAGTAGAGGGGCCTGCAAAGGGGATTACGAAGTAGTTACTATTCGCCCAGCCCATTTTTGCAAAGGTTGTACCCATATCATTGGGATGTTTTGGCGGGAGATTAAATAGCTCACTGACATCAATAAGACCAAGAAGTCCAAAGGTAGAGTTGAATACGAAACGCTGCACACTTTCAAGCGCCGCAGAAAACTCCCCTTGTGAGAGGTTAACAACCGCTCGGCGCGTATCCCCTAAGTTGTCTAGCGCATTGCTGACACCATCTCGCGCAATCTGAGGAATCACCTTGACATAGCCTTTAGCAACAGGCTTGGCAATGGCGTTATCAAAGGCCGTGTTCATATTATGAACCGGCTTGTTGTAGCCCTCATAAGGGTCATAGGGATTAGGCGGGTTGCCTGCACAGGCAGCGATAACCATAGAAAGAGTTATCAAACCAAGTGTTCGTAAATAATTCATAAGTGTTCTTTTAAGCTCTAGGTCAAATGAAGTAGATCGATTTCTCAAGCAGATTGATGCTGCTTGATTCAGTAAAGTTGTCGGCAATCAAAGTATCTTGAGAGATTGCCGTCAGCGAAAGAATTTAACTAACAATGATACTTCTTTTTGAAAATTTATTCGATTAACTCTTACTATTTTTTATTTTATATTTAGCTCCTCGCACTATCACTGGGCTTTCGGCCGGGGTATTAGGGCGAGGGGGAGTTTTACAGATTTTATGATTACGACTTAAGACCAATCCCTTTATGAATCAAGTAATAAGCAACGGAGAATAATAGAACAAAAAATACTAAAAGTAGTGTAATAGATGTCCAAATGCTAATGTCAGAGACACCAGATACCCCTAAAATACTATAACGAAAAGCACTAACCATATAGAGAACGGGATTGAAGTAAGAGATGCTTTGCCAAATTCCCGGGAGAAGTGAGACAGAATAGAATACGCCGCCGAGATATGTGAGTGGCGTTAAAATAAAGGTCGGGATAATCGATATATCATCAAAGCTTCTCGCAAAGACGGCATTAATAAGACCCGCCAGTGAGAATACGAGAGATGTGAGCAAAAAGATTAAGATCATGAGGAAAACATTATCGATCTTCATATCAATAAAGAAGAGTGCGACAAGAGTGACAATGCCGCCTACAGCAAGACCACGCGCAACGCCGCCCATAACATAGCCGCCGATTATGACGATATTCGGAACAGGTGCGACAAGCATCTCCTCAATATGATGAGAGTATTTAGCACTAAAGAAGGATGAAACGACATTTGAATAACTGTTGCTAATTACCGTCATCATAATCAATCCTGGGGCAATAAATTGGGCATAAGAAACACCATCCATTGCGCCGACGCGATCCCCAATGACTTTTCCAAAAATAAGGAAATATAAAATAGTTGTGATAAGCGGTGGGAGTAAAGTTTGTGGCCATATACGGACAAAACGATAAATCTCTTTTGTTAAAATCGTATAAAAGGCAATCCAATAAGCACGATTAGTCATCTTTAGTTGCTTCCTCTGTAATGTTTTTATTCGATGTAATACGCAAGAAGAGCTCTTCTAAACGGTTTGATTTGTTGCGCATTGTATCTATTGTAATATTTTTTGTATTAAGTCCCATGAATAGGTCGTTAATCGTATACGGCTTTGTGATCTCAGCCTCTAACGTCATCTCATCAATTAAAGTGAGGTTGATCCCTTCAATGATAGGTAATTCAACTGCTGGGATGCTTAAATCTAAAATAAAAGACTCAGTTTGAGATTCGCGAAGGAGGGCATTCATAGAACTTTGTTGAACGATGGTGCCATGATTGATGATCGCAATATTTTTACACATCTGCTCGGCCTCTTCGAGGTAATGCGTTGTTAAAATAATGGTTGTCCCCGCGGCATTGACTTTCTTCATTAACTCCCACGTTTGGCGGCGTATTTCAATATCTACACCTGCTGTGGGCTCATCGAGAATTAAAAGCTTAGGATTATGGACTAATGCCCGCGCAATCATTAAACGGCGTTTCATGCCGCCAGAGAGCTGCATGGCCATGACTTTCGCTTTATCTGATAGATCAAGAAGAGCTAAGAGCTCTGCAGTACGTTTTTTCGCTTCTGAACGGGGAATGCCGAGATAACCCGCTTGGTTTATCACGATCTCTTCACAAGGTTCAAATGGATTGAAGTTAAACTCTTGCGGTACGAGTCCTATCATGGACTTTGCAAGGTTTTTATTGGTTTCGGTATTGATGCCAAAAACTTCAACAGAACCTGATGATGCTTGTACTAGGTCGGTAATAATACCGATAGTGGTTGATTTTCCCGCACCATTTGGACCTAGAAGCGCGAAAAAATCGCCTTCTTCAACTTCAAGATTGATGCCTTTCAAGGCTACTTTCCCATTTCGGTACTGCTTCTTTAGGTCAGTGATTTTTAGTGCTAATGGAGTTGCCATAAAATCTTTCCTTTCTCGACAAATCAATGTACGAATATTAATGAATTTAGATACTGAAGATCTTTATAGTATAAAAATAGAGACCGAGTAAAAAATAAAGACCTCCTGCAAGGTGCAAAAGGTCTCTATTATTGACTTCAAAACTTCAGATAATTAATCGCGCGAACGTTTTGGGTCACGACCTTCACGGTTGAAAGTACGCGTTTCGCCTTGGTTATGGCGTCTTGAATCTTGTGATCCAAAGTTACGCTCACCGCCGCGATTGCTATCGCGACCACCTGATGGACGGCTATCGCGGTTGAACGGACGGTCGCCTTGTGGACGGCT
>CANRON010000105.1 GCA_947632245.1 uncultured Ignatzschineria sp.
TTATCGTTCTCTTTCATATAGTCATTCACAACTTCCCCATCACCAAATACAACATCAACACGGCCAAGCGTAAGATCGCTCATTGCTGCAGGATATTGCGGATATACAGAAACATTAGCGCCTTTATAGGTATCGCGAATATATTGTTGATGTGTCGAGCCTGAGAGAACCCCGATCTTCACATCTTCTACATTCTGAATGCTATCTGCTTTATCTTTTGTTGTGATGTAGATGGAGTAGTTCTGATAGTACGGTTCTGAAAATGCGAGTTGTTTTGCGCGCTCTTCTGTAATGTCCATACCCGAAATAACGGCATCATAACGACGAAGACGAAGATTAGGAATTAATGCATCAAACTCTTGCTCTGAGTAAACGCACTCTTTTTGCATGACAGTACAAACTTCATTCATTAAATCAATATCAAAACCTAAAAGCTCGTTATTCTCACCTTTATATTCAAAAGGCGGGTAAGCCGGGTTTGTACCAATTGTTAATTTCTCTTGTGCAAATGCTGCGGTAGAACTCAAAAGCCCGGCAGCTACCAATAATAGTCCTAATCTTTTTTTCATAACGCTACTCCAACTATAGTCTTTAAATATGTAATGTGCTTGTGGATTACCATCAACTTCTTGGCACTCAAACCCTCTAACAGGTTATATGCACCTATTGGCAGTATAACTCGATTTAATGCGAAAGGTATTGTTTAAACTCAACTGTTTTAGGGGTTGTAAAGATTTCTTTTGGCCCCTCTTCTACAACGCGCCCATTTTCCATATAAACAACATAGGTCGCAATACGTTTTGCGAAATCCACATCATGGGTTACAACAATTTGGGTGATGCCTGTTTTCGATAACTCTTCAATAATCAAAGCGACTTGAGATGTTATTTCAGGATCAAGTGCTGCTGTGGGTTCATCAAAAAGAAGCACCTCTGGGTCCATCATCAAGGCTCTAGCAATCGCAACACGCTGCTGTTGCCCTCCTGATAACTTCAAAGGATAGCGATCATGTAGACCTTCTAGCTTTAGAGATTGAAGCGTTTCGATACCGCGCTTCTCCGCTTCCGCTTTTCCCATATTGCCAAGCTTGACTGGCGCATAGGTTAAGTTTTGTAAAACGGTACGATGTGGCCAAAGATGGTATTGCTGGAAAATCATGCCGACCTTTTGGCGAAGATCACGAATATTTTTCTCAGAGATACTTTGGGAGAAATCGAAGTTAAATCCCGCGATCTCTAATGCACCGACTTTTGGGCGTTCAAGGATATTTAAAATTCGAAGTAGAGAGCTCTTACCGGCACCACTTGGTCCTAATAATACGACTATCTCACCTTCTTTTGCCTTAATAGACACATCGAAAAGTACCTGCGTATCACCATAAAAGTAGTTTAAGTGCTTCAGCTTAATCATCTTATTTTATCTCTTTTTCATTTTCTTGTGGCTTTATACCTGCAAAATGCAAACTAAGACCCACAAAACTTCTCATTCATTACGATCAATTCGTGTTTTCAAACCTGTATATTCTAAGGTATTTTAGAACTTCTTGCTGATTCTTTTACGCATAATTTTCGTCGTTTATAAATTCGTGGCATTATTCAATTCAGTCGCACCTTAAGTTTGGATACTCTTTGAATCCTCTTTAGATTAAGGCAGGTATTTAAGATCTTTTAATATCATCTTTATTAATCTTTGCTAAGATAAACCTCGCACCTCTTGATTAACAGAGAAAAACCGCAATTACCCTCTTTTATTTACATTTCTATTCGATGATGAATTTATGAAAAAAGCGCTTGTTGAAAAATTCCTAGATGCGCCGCATAAAAAAATCGCCCTTATGGGCATGAGCGGCGTTGGCAAAACTCACCTTTCCAAGAAATTACCGAAAGCAGATTGGTTTCATTACTCTATTGATTATCGAATTGGTACTCGTCATTTAGATGAGGAAGTGCATGACTTCTTAACAGAAGAAGCGATGAAACAACCCCTTCTCGCAAAATTGATCAAAGAGGGTGCCGTTTCTATCAAATCGCAACTCTCTATTAATAATCTTGCCCCATTATCTGCCTATCTTGGCATGATCGGTAATACAGCTGAGGGCGGAACATCTTTAGATATTTTTTTAGATCGTCTTGAACGTCACCGCATTGCTGAAATTAATGCAGTCAAAGATGTCCCCTACTTCATCAATAAAGCAGAAAAACTGGGATTTCAAAATTTCATTATTGATACAAGTGGTAGCTTCTGTGAACTTCAGGATGAGAAAAGTTGGGAATTGATCGGTAATTCATCCTTACTTGTTTATATTAAAGCATCAGATCGTGCTAAAAATTACGTCATAGAGCGCGCCAAATCGCATCCTAAACCACTCTACTATCAGCAAGATTTTTTACTTCCGAAGATCGAAATTTATCTCAACGAGAATAATTTAGAATCTACCGAAGAAATCATCCCTGCGCACTTTACCCGCTGGATTTTTCCACAACTGATCGAGCATCGTTTAGGTTTATATGAAATGATTGCTGAAAAATATGGCGTCACAATTGATGCGGAGTCACTTTATCATGTGAAAAATCAGTATGAGTTTTTTGAACTAATTAAGGAGTCAGTCAATGGATAGTCCTCATAGCATAAATGTAGGATCCACCTTTAAACGTGAGATTACGGATAACCTGCATATAAAAGGCTATGCTACACAGTTTTTTCGTCTAAATGATGAGACTGAATGGGCTGAGCAATCAATTATGCTTCTCAATCAAGAGATCTATACCGGTGATGAATTTATCCCGGACTCTTTTGAAGCACTGACAGAGGCGCATTTTCAAAAATGGTTGGCACTCAAACCAACTGTGATTCTGATTGGTACCGGTAATACAATGGCGTTTCTCTCCCCCAAATGGCGCGCATTTTTCTACCAACAGGGAATCGGCATTGAAACGATGGCAACGGAGTCCTTATGCCGTACTTTTGCGATTTTGGCATCTGAAGATCGCAATGCGCTTGGGGTATTCTTTCCGATTACTGCTTAGAATAGATGTCGAAGCAAATCTCGAAATGATTTTCCTAAAATAAAACACCCGAAAGCAGATCATATGTGAATCCACATAAAAAAAAGCCACTAGAGCAGTTAAGCTCTAGTGGCCCGCAATTTCTATCCCTAGTAAATTGCTTTTACATCCTTGTTCTCCATATTGCTATGCAGACTTCTTATGCTTCAGTGCATCCTTGCTGCGATCATCCATGACAACATCCTTGAGATCTCTAATCCTTGAACGCTCTTTCTGAAGCTTTCAATCCATTGATGTAAGAAATAATCCTTTTCCTCATTCATTATAGTATTGAGGGCTCATCCTTGAGCATGTACGTATTCTAAAGCCATCTCCACATTAAATCAATACTAGTTTCAATATATTACATTTTTTTACAAAGGTGCCTTTATTTGTCAAGATTTATATATACATGACTTAAATCTTAACGATCCTCGCAGGAATTCCTTGACGCACAGCCGCACCTGAAACCCAATCTAACCACGGAGCCGCGATGGGTCTTGAGGGATCTGCAATCGCTAGATCATTTAAATTAAGCCCACTTCCGACATGCTGACTAAACTGCATCGGCACCCCATCGATCATATGCGCCCTTGCTCCTACATCTCGGCGTCCATACCCATGCTCAATCGCAAGTACCCCCGGTTTTACCCCATCGAGCACCATGATTTGTGATTCTTGCGCACCATTTGGGGACTCAATACGAACCCGATCACCGTTTTGAACATTCAGTTTTAATGCATCGACTTCACTAATTGCTACAAAGTTAGTGGGCTTAATCATTCTCAATCTCAAGGTTGAACCTGATGTACTGCTGACGATATTCGACTTAAATGATGTCAATGTGAGTGGCCACTCCGCTTTCGGGAAGCGGTCATAGACAGAGCTACCATCAGAGAATCTCGGTGGATAATACGTGGGTGTGCCGCTATAGCGCTCTCCATTAGAGAAGTGTCGATGTACCCCAACAGTTTCATTCCAAAGCTGCAGAGTTGGTGCCCATTTGCGCACCATTTCATCGCCATCCCAGCCCGTATCAAAATCTGCAAAACGGCCGCCGCGTGCATAAACATAAGCAACGCGCATCTGCTCTTCTGGCTTGAGTACACGTTCAATCTCGCCTTTAATACGTTTAACGCCTGTCAATTCCATCTCTTCACGATTTGATTCCGGCACAGGAGATCCATCAAAAGCCATATTAGCAGCGGCTTTTAAGTAAAAATCTTCCGCAGTATGCACCCCAAAGTTTTTACCTTCAAAATCTTTAATCGCATTATCCCCAAATCCCGGTAAATCCATCTTTTTCGCAATCGCAATAAAGAAAGACTCAAGAGAGATTGGCTGTCCACTAGCATCTTTATCGACGCGAGATTCAACAATCGGCCATCTCGCCGTGGATGTTTTAAAGGGAACGCCGGCCCACGCGCCGCCAAAGCCCCAACTCTCAAAGTTATGGGAATCCGGTACAATGTAATCTGCCATTGCTGTTGTTTCATTAATAAAGGCATCTACTGCAACAAAAAGCGGTAATACTTTAGGATCTGCAAGTTTATCGAGCAGTAGCTGCCTAAACCCTGTAATCCCATAAACTGGGTTAGTCATATTGCTAATCCAAGCCTTAAATGGATAAGGATCTGCATTTAACCCCGATGTTAAAATCTCTGTTGCTTGACCACCGGCAAAAGGATACCAAGGACGACTGGCAGGATAAGGATTTTCTCCGCGTGCCTTTTTCTCTTTATATTCTGTCGAGGACTCATACGCACGTTTTGCACGCCCTATTTGAATCCCCTTTGGCTGAACCATGCCATCAAAAGTTGTGAAATCATAACGTGGGCCGGCTGCATAATCGGCATATTTCCCGCCATTTACATGCATTCCCCCTTTGTAGTTCATATTACCAATTAAGACGTTGAGTACCATGATCGCCCAAGTATTATAGAAACCATTGCCGCTCATCATTCCGCCATGCGTAATGATCGCCGCTTTATGTCCATGACTTGTAAACTTGTGCGCAACACCTGCGATCACTTCAACGGGAACACCACATTCTTGGCTATACTGCGCCAAAGAATACTTCTCTGCCGATTGTTTTAACTGCGCAAAACTGGTCGAAACCCCCACTTCTTTGCCATTTGCTAATGTCACTCGGCCCTCATACAGAAGGTTGCCGCGAAGTGCCTCATTCACATCCGTTAATCTACCTGTCGCAGCATCCATCGTTAAGATGGGGCTTGCTAAACGATCACCTTCACCGCCCTCGATATCAATCAAGCGGAGCATTTGCCCATAAAGTGGGCT
>CANRON010000106.1 GCA_947632245.1 uncultured Ignatzschineria sp.
AAAATGACGATTCCAAGTCCAAATATGATGATGCGCCCCAATATCCGCGTGAACGATATTTATGGCGATGATATCGAGCAATACGTACAAGATTTAGGAATTGCTTATCAAAAGACAATTGCCCATTTTTATGAATTAGGGTGCCGTTATATTCAGCTCGATGATGTATTTTGGGCATATCTCATTGACCCAGAAGTTCGAAGACAAGAGCAAGCAAGGGGTACAGATCTTGATCAATTAGCGCAATATTGTGTCGATACGATTAATATTGCGCTAGAGAATAAGCCGGATGATCTAGTGGTTGGGATGCATATCTGCCGAGGAAACTTCTCTTCAACATGGCACTATCAGGGCGGATATGACACGATTGATGACTTTATCTTTAAAGGCCTCAAGCAGATCGATCGTTACTTCCTAGAGTATGATGATAGCCGTTCAGGTGGATTTGAGCCGTTAGCATCACTTGCCGGCACTAATTCAGAAGTGGTACTTGGACTGGTGACCTCTAAAACAGAAGAGCTTGAAAATCCTGAAGCGATTAAGCGCCGTATTGAGGAAGCGAGTCAATATCTTCCCCTGTCGCAACTTGCACTCAGCCCACAATGTGGCTTCTCTTCAACAGAAGAGGGTAACCGTGTTCCTTATGATGCTCAGTGGCGTAAAATGGCCTTAATTAAGGATATTGTGGCAGATGTTTGGGGGGATGAAGCATAATCATTGCTTCAATTAAAGATCGTCATAGAGTCATCATAGATCAAGGTCATTATGATGATGGAATATGATGATTGAATGATTTAAAAGCTAGCAAGCATGCTAGCTTTTTTTATGGAGAAAATGTGGGGGATATGATCAATCATATATTGTAAAAATTATTGTGGAAATCATTGTGAAAACCATTGTGAAATTTTTCTGAACAGAGGTTTTATCGGGATCCTATTGGAGATTTTAAAAGAAAATCGTGGTGCATCCTGTGAGTGAACTTATTCTTATAAAATATATCTATTTGAAGCTGAAAGGGCTCTGAGAAAGGTATATACTCTATATATCGATTTTTATAAAATAAAATCTTGAAAGAAAAATGTCATTTCTGAATAAGAATACATTTCCTAAAAACAAGGATATTTCATAAAGATCGACATTAGAATATATCAATATATTTCATAATTATCATAATTATACGTCATAAATATACGTCAAACGTAAGCGAGGAGACAATGGCGAAGCGCGCCCCTATTTATACCTATACAACTAGAGCGAAGGTTGTATTAGCATTAGCAATTATTATTGTTATGGCACTATTAGCATGGATTGCCGATATCTTTAATTCCCCAATTCCCATTTATATGTATGTGGTTGTAGGGATCTTTATCTACTACTTCAGTATTGCAAGAGCTGCACCCTTTGGCGATCGTCTACGTGTTAAAGTGGTTCTTGGAAAACGCCGGGAATACTTTGTATCACAGGGGACTTTTTCATTAGAATCTAAACCAAGTTTAATCGCCTCTCTGCTGGGTTCGCCGAAAGGTTTGAGAATAGTCTACACCCAAGAAGGTAAGCATCCGGTTGTTGTGATGAATGAACTATTCTCGGAGAAGGTCATTACAGAGATCTATGAGTTTATGGCTTATTCACAAAATGAATACCATAAAAGCCTTGAGTTAGAAGGCGCTGTCGCATAAGCCAGTGATGCGTAGTGGATCGATATTGAATCAATATCAGATGTTCAAAAGCCCGATGAAGAAGCATAAGATGTCTTGTTCATCGGGATTTTTATGGGCGTTTATTTTATCCGCTAGGTATTAACGTAAGGCATTAATGTAAGGTATAAGCGTAATGTATTAATACAACTTAAATAATGCAGGACTTTGGGCAGAGATTAAGTCATCGACAATAAAAAAGCCCATCTATCAATGGGCTTGTCGGTTGTGGTCGTATCTTCACGACTCAATGAATATGGTGTCAGAATAAAGCACATTTGGTCAATTTTCAAAGGTCTTTATTTGACGATGTTGATCTACTTTAGTCGATGCTTACGAATATTGTGTGAAATTTTTCATCTCTTCGAACCAGTTGAAACCACCGTTTTTATACCAAACTTGTTCAGTGTGTTCGTCGATTCTCACAATTGTGTCCCACTCTTCATTTCTCATGAGTGATCCACCAATGTTAAACATATGACCGTTTCTATCAATAGGTTGTTTTTTAATCATAATAAAATCTCCTAATTATTGTTGTTATTACGATAGGAATAAGTAACGCCTGATTAAGAAGCGTACCTTCAGGGTGAATTAGATAGTTAGCTAGATTTCAGTCTATTTTCACTGATATCACAGCGTGCTAATTTTCTAACTCCTATTCAATCTAAACCTTTTTACAGGCTTTGTATACTATTAATTTTATAAATTTGATAATAATTCATATTAATAGAGTAAAAACAAATTAGATGGGAACTCAATAGATTTAGTGTATCTAGATTGTCATCTAACTGTCATAATCACGGGGTTCTAAGGACTTAAATGAAGTCTTTAAAAAACTCACTAAAATTAATTTAGAAGAGCTAAAAGCGAATTAATAATAGAATTAAGGTCGGCTTTATTTTAGTTAATCTTGTTAATATATATCAATATTATTGATATTATCAATGTTATTAATATTGATGTGTTGGGATTAACTAATGATCAATAATGGTAGTCGGCTATTGAACTTGGATTGTTATTATCACGTTTTGCAACGTTGAATTTTTTCATAGCGCATTATTGAGTACTTAATAGGCTTTGTGTGCCAACCCTAAATTAATATAGTAGTCATAAAATGGGTTTAATCATTAAGTCACTCGGTTAATATCACACAAATAAATAGATATGTCAATAAGTTATGATTGATATTGAGTGCTGTAAAGATTGTATGAGCAAAAAAATTCTCTGAATGTTCTCTGAATATTGATATTTGTCAGTTGGTGAATTGTTGTTGATGGATTAGAGTAAGGGATATAAAACTCATATTCAATGAGTCATCACATCTTGAGTCTTTCACTCAGGTATTTTTTGGCGCATAATTTAGGCGAAGTAGATTTAACGATGAAACAGGTCTTTGGATACACACTTTTAGTCGGCATTATTACCATTTTATGGGGTTCGGCTGTTCTGATTTATCAGAATTCCCGCGATATGACTGGCGTGATGATCGCATTTGGCATCGGTTCAATTTTTGCACTATTACTGCTGTATGCCATTATTTATGAACTTCGAAAATTTCATCGCCGAAAAGTGGTGTTAGAAGATTATTCTGAGATTATGACAACGCTGATGCGCGTCGAGAAATTCGGGGAAGAACATTTCTATGTCCATACTAAATGGATTGATCCTGATGGCGGTGCGCAGTACTTCTTTAAAAGTGACTATATCTTGTTTAATCCGGAACCTTTTTTAAAAGGGAAGAAGATCCCCGTGAAGATCAGCAATGAAAACTATAAGCTCTATTATGTAGATTTATCATTTTTGCCGAAAGTCGCAAGTTAATGAATCTTTGAAATCCTTGAAGTGTAATTGATCGGGAATGGATGTGAAGTAATTATGATGAAACATTTAGAAAATAGACCCAATCCTGTGACATTTCCTGGATTCGTTGTCTTCTTTTTGAGCCTATTTGCGATTGTGGGAACAGTATTAATACTTGCCTTTTTAGGTAGTGGCGATTTTCTACTGCTTTTTGTCGGATCACTCTTTAGTCTCACATGGATTCCTATCGCGCTGATACTTCAGCGCTGGAAAACGCAAAATGATGTACGAACGAAAGGGGTTCCGCTACTCACAAAATTTGTTGGGCTTGAATCCTTGAGTGAAGAAATGCCGGCATCTTTAGAGGTGAAGGGGGCAGGATGTTACGTTAGAACAGAATGGTTTGATGAGAAAACGAATACGCTCTACTACTTTAATAGCAACATTGTAATCGGCGATCCGACGGAAATTCTCAAAAAATTAGCGCATATCGTTGTATATGTCGATCCGAAGGATGTTCATCGTAATTATATGGATCTGACTTTTTTGCCGGCAGAGTTTCATTATAGTTAATCAATTAAGCCGTCACTCGTAACCATTGGGCGTGATTTATCAGCGCACCATTCACTCCAAGAGCCATGATAGAGTTGTGTTGGTCCAAAGCCGGCATAGTAGAGCGCAAAGAGATTGTGGCAAGCGGAAACGCCGGAGCCACATTGATTGACTAATGTGCTTGGCGCAATATCACCGAGGAAAGTCGACCATTGTTGATGAAGCGTTTCAGCATCTTTAAAAAGCCCCTCGCTATTGAGATTCTGTTCAAAAGGATAGTTGATCGCTGTCGGAATATGGCCGGCAATAGGGTCAAGCGGTTCGACTTCACCTCTAAATCTCGCAGAGCCTCTCGCGTCAAGCAGTTGAAGCTTTTCATGGCGATCGCCTTCAACAAAGCGAAGCACTTCAGAAAGTGGAATCAGATTAAAATCACTTTCCCGTGCGATGATATTTCCGCGTGTATGGATATTGGGAATATCACTTGAAATCGCGCCACCAACCGATTGCCACTTTGAAAACCCACCATTCATCACTTGAACATTCTCATGTCCTAAATGACGTAGAATCCACCAGATATGGCTTGCAAACATTCCGCTCTTATCATCATAAACAATGACGCGATCATCTACGTTAATGCCGAGATCCTGAAATAGCGCAATGAGTGCATCTTGCGACTTTAACGGATGTCGACCATTGTGACCTGTTTTAGGAGCGCAGATATCCATGTCGAGATCGACTCGAAGTGCACCAGGGATATGACTTGCTTGATAGGCTTCATTGCCATAATGAGGATTACCAAGATCAAAACGGGCATCTATAAATTTAATGCCGGCATTTTTAGATGGATCTGCAGGTAGATTATGGATTAGGGCTTTAGCATCGATTGCTTCAATCAATGGCGAGAGTTTGGATACTGTCATGGAACAAGGCTCCTTGTTGAGTAAAGATACGTGGCTTTTTTAATCTATTTGAAGGATCTAACTTTATTGGTTGAAAGGGTCAAATAGACTTTAGTAGAAGCCTTCATATGTATTTCATCTTAGCAAGAAGTGGGAATCCCCGGCAATCTTTCTATGATTAAAAGAGTGGGCTTGAAGGAGAGATCCTCATTGTTATTTCTATTTGGGTGTTACAATGTTTGTCAGCTTAAAGGCTTATGAGAAATAATTCAGTCGTACGCATGAGCGCATGCTATGCGCTGTGTGATCTAGATGAATTTTATAGAAAGTTTTATAGAAGGTTTTATAGAGGGAGAATAGAGATGATTGTTTATGGCATTAAA
>CANRON010000107.1 GCA_947632245.1 uncultured Ignatzschineria sp.
GGCGGTTGGATTTCAAATCCAATGGGTGCCGCCAGCGGTGCCGGGCAGGTTCGACTCCTGTGATCTTCCGCCAATTTCACTCTTCTGAACTCCACCATACTCAACAAATCCCTTATACTCTCTAGCATAGCAGACAATAGTGCTCTCCTGAGGTCAACACATGTCTATCAGAATCAAGTGTATTCTGGGGGCATAATGGGGGGCATTTATAATGCCCCCAGTTTTAGGTGCCCCCAATGAAGCTAACAGCCAGACAAGTAGATACCGCTAAACCTAAAGAAAAACCTTATAAACTCTCTGATGGAGGTGGCCTTTATCTCGAAGTTACCACCAGTGGCTCACGTTACTGGCGCTTGAAATACCGCTATGCAGGTAAAGAAAAGCGGTTGGCCTTTGGCGTTTATCCAGAAGTTTCGCTCGCAGAAGCCCGTGAAAAACGTGATGCAGCGAAAAAAGCATTATCTACGGGAAGCGATCCGGGTGAAGTTAAGAAAGCAGAAAAGATGGCCCAGAGGCTAAGCTTTGAAAACACCTTTGAAGCTATTGCCCGTGAGTGGCATCAGCATAAAGCCGATCGCTGGTCATTACGCTATCGTGACGAAATCATCGATACCTTCGAAAAAGATATCTTCCCCTATATCGGTAAGCGTCCCATTGCCGAACTCAAGCCAATGGAATTGCTGGAAGCATTACGCAAAATGGAGAAACGCGGTGCGCTGGAGAAAATGCGCAAAGTTCGCCAGCGTTGCGGGGAAGTATTCCGCTACGCCATAGTAACAGGCAGAGCAGAGTATAACCCCGCTCCAGACCTTGCCAGTGCCCTTGCAACACCCAAGAAAGTCCACTTCCCTTTCCTCACTGCCAGTGAATTACCCTACTTCTTGAACGATCTGGCAGGTTATACCGGTAGCATTATCACTAAGACGGCAACTCAGGTAATTATGTTAACCGGTGTTCGTACACAAGAGTTACGCTTTGCTCGCTGGGAAGATATCGATTTTGACAAGCGACTCTGGGAGATCCCGGCTGAAGTCATGAAAATGAAACGCCCACATATCGTCCCCCTGTCTGAACAAGTCGTAATGCTGTTTAAACAATTAGAACCCATCTCAAAACATCATCCACTGGTGTTTATCGGTAGAAACGATCCACGCAAGCCCATCAGTAAAGAAAGCGTTAATCAGGTCATTGAGCTACTGGGTTATAAAGGCCGACTTACAGGCCACGGTTTTCGCCATACCATGAGCACCATTCTGCATGAACAGGGCTTTAACTCAGCATGGATTGAAACTCAGCTTGCACACGTCGATAAAAATGCCATTAGGGGCACTTATAATCATGCTCAGTATCTCGAAGGTCGACGAGAAATGATGCAGTGGTACGCCGACTATATCGATTCCCTGAGAAATGGTGACAATATTCTTCATGGGAATTTTAATCGCCAAAATGCGTAATTATTAGTCATACTTTATCGTAATACGTCTTATTCAATAAATTTATATCACTGAAAGCCTCTGCTCTTAACGGACAGGGGCTTTTTTGCTTTTGAATCAACCTAAAAGGAAATCATGATGGAAAATTACATTTGTTGCCCGGTATGCGATTCAACCCGTATTCGTGAACGTCATATTGGTAAAAAGGGAGGTGCTGTTGCTGGTGGCGTTTCAGGTGCGTTAAGCGGGGCTGCTATAGGTTCAGCTATTCCTGTTGTCGGGATTATTGCAGGTGCTGCGGTAGGGGCGTTATTTGGTCGCTTGGTGGCAGGGGCCGCTGCTGGGGCTGTAACGGGGGCTACTTTAGATGGAGTGGTGTTTGATCGCTATGAATGTATGAACTGCGAATATACGTTTGATTAATCGAAAAAATAAAAAAAGATCCTAAAAAGATCTTTTTTATTCTAGAAGTAACTATACTAATAATAATTGAGAATAATCTGATATATTTTGGTAAGTCTCAAAATTTGAATGCTAACTGTGACTTTAATCTACTGAAGATGAATGATTATTATCATTGATAATGATTTTTTGTTTTTAATCAAAGATTAATAATAGAAATATATATACTATGAAGTTAATATATTAGGAGGATTTACAATGAGTAATATTCAGAGAGAGATATCTCGTTTACACAATGAATGGAATAGACTAGCAAAACTAGCTAATAAAAAAACGGATGAGGCTCATGGTACTTCATTAAAAAGGACATTATCAGGACTATTTTCAAGTGATCAAGACAGAATACGTAAAATAGAAAAAGAACAACAATTAATTAGAAAAGAAATGTCAGATATTGACAGGAAAATTCGCCAGCTAGAAGAAGAAGAACAGTCAGCATTAGACAATAGATGGCAAAAAAATTAAATTTAACAGACTCAAAATAATACAATAGGTTTAAACTCTATGAATAATGATATATTTAATGAACTTAGTAAATCAGGTATAGATGTAGATGAACAAACAAAGGATAAAATCAAAAGAAGGCTAGATGAAATAAATAGCTACACTCCAACAGTTGGTGTTTTTGGTAAAACAGGAGTAGGGAAATCAAGTCTTTGCAATGCTCTATTTGGTAGTGATATCTGTGAAATAAGTAACGTAAATGCATGTACAAGAAATAAAAAGGAAATAGATCTTTTAATTGGCAACAAAAAAATTGGAATTGTTGATGTTCCCGGTATTGGTGAAGATGGGGAAAGAGACAAAGAATATGCGGAGTTATACCATAAATTATTACCTAATTTAGATGTTATTTTATGGGTTTTGAAGGGAGATGATAGAGCATTTAGCTCTGATGAAACATTTTACAAACAAGTGGTAAGACCACATATAGATCAAGATAAACCCTTCATTATTGTTTTAAATCAGGTTGATAAAATAGAGCCATATAGAGAGTGGAATGAGGAAAAAAGACAACCATCTGAGAATCAAAGGAAAAATATAATAGAAAAGACTCGATTTGTATCATCTTTTTTTGATACACCATCGAATAATGTAATCCCTGTCTCGGCTAATGAAAAATTTGGACTTATTGAGCTTACTGATGCAATAATATTTTCCTTACCAAGGGATAAGAGAATATCTATATCTAGAGTGATGCCAATAGAAAATGTGTCTGAAAAAGCAATAAAAGAGGTAGAGAAAAGTTATCTCGACCTTCTTTTGGAATATGTTCCTGTTGTAGGCCCATTAATACAAAAATGTGTTACCCTTGTTAGGGGATGGTTAAAATGGAGGTAAGGGTTAAGTTAACTACATCTATAGATCAGATCATCCATAGGCATCCTAACCTCAGTGATATAAAGAATTTAAAAATTGCAAACCATCCCGATAGGGTATGGATGCACAAAGGAAAAAAATCACATGACATTCAAGTTATGGTGATAGGAAAAACGGGTTATGGCAAGTCAAGTACATTGAATTCAATTCTGGGTGAGGATATATTATTATCAAGCGATTATCAATCATGTACTAAAAATGTTCAGAGCTTAGAATTTTTTATCCGTGATGGTAACTATTTCTCTATTGCTGATTTCCCCGGTGTTGGTGAATCTATTGAAGTAGATTCTGAGTATTATAAACTATATAAAATGATGTTGGTAAAATCAGATGTTGTCTTATATATTTTAAGGGCTGATTCACGAGATTTATCAATTGATGAATTTATTATAAATAACATTACAAAAAATTACTCTCCAGAAATAATGAAGAAGTTTATTTTTGCAGTTAATTTTTGCGACAAAATAGAACCGATATCAAGGGGTAATAATATAGAACCAAGCAAAGAACAGATAGAAAATATAAAAATCAAATGCGATTTTATAAAAAACAAATTCAAATCGGAAAATAAAATAATCCCGTACAGTGCGAATACTGAGTGGAATATTGATTTACTGTGTAAGTCGATGCTTGACGTTATCAAAAAATCCAATTTCATTAGCTATTAAAATATGCATTGGCTCAATGTTTGAGCCAATGCATATTAGTAGATAATGACCCTGTAAATAATTCTGTGTAACTGCCACCGTATTAAAGGTGATCGCTCAAGCGGTCACTGAACTCGATAATAAAACGACTCATCGCCAGCCGCCAGTTCTGGATCGGCATACTCCATTTTTTTGAAGCATCTTTAATCGCCAGATAAATCACTTTACGCACTGAGTCGTCGGTCGGGAACACTTTCCGTTTCTTTATCGCCTGCCGGATCACGCTGTTCAGTGACTCAATGGCATTTGTGGTGTAGATGGCCTTGCGGATATCCGGCGGGTAACCGAAAAAGGTGTTGAGGTTTTCCCAGTGCGCACGCCAGCTTTTACTGATTTGCGGGTATTTATCGTCCCAGATACCCGCGAACGCATCCAGCGCCATCAGCGCGGCTTCCTCTGTCGGAGCCTGATACACTGTTTTCAGTCCAACAGTAACGGCTTTGTAGTCCTTCCACGACACGTATTTCAGGCTGTTGCGCACCATATGGATGATGCACAACTGGATATGTGTCTGAGGATAAACGCTGTTTATTGCATCCGGGAAGCCTTTTAATCCATCCACACAGGCAATCAGGATATCCTGAAGCCCCCGGTTTTTAAGCTCTGTCAGCACATTTAGCCAGAACTTTGCACCCTCGTTTTCTGCCAGCCACATTCCCAGCAGCTCTTTCTGACCTTCGGTATTAATGCCCAGAGCGAGGAACACGGCTTTGTTAATCACGGAGCCGCTCTGACGAACCTTCACCACAATACAATCAAGATAAACAATGGGATACAGTGCATCCAGCGGCCTGTTTTTCCATTCAGTAACCTGCTCTTTAACCGCATCGGTGACTCTAGATATCAGCGTCGGTGACACATCGGCATCGTACATTTCCTTGAATGTAGCGACGATTTCACGCGTGGTCATGCCTTTGGCATAGAGGGATAAAATCTGGCTGTCCATCTGCGTAATGCGCGTCTGATTTTTCTTTATTAATTGCGGTTCAAATGTGCTTTCACGGTCGCGTGGCGTGCTGATTTCAAGCTCACCGTCATCGCACAGCAGCGTTTTAGACGAATAGCCATTGCGGGTATTCGAGCCTGATTTTGGGGCATTTTTTTCATGACCGAGATGATCCGTCAGTTCAGCATTGAGCGCCGTCTCGACAGTTAACTTCGTCAGCATGCGGGAAAACGCATTGAGGTCGGCTTCGGTTTTAAGGCCTTTAGCTAATTCAGCAGCCAGTGCTTTGAGTTTCTTTTCGTCCATCATTTGCCTGTCTCCGTTGTTGGAGTGAACATATCAAAAACAGGCAATTACACAATTTAAATTACAGTCTCT
>CANRON010000108.1 GCA_947632245.1 uncultured Ignatzschineria sp.
ACGGAATATACCCAAGGTAAGGATGAAATGCAGTGGATCGAGAAGATCTACATGGATTGTTATAACGAAAACTATCCCAAAGGCTTCTATATGCCCTCGTTCCATGAATTTTGGGAAAAAGGCTATGTACTATTCCCGGAAGGAAAGCCTTGGGTTCGTCACGCAGCATTTAGAGATGATCCTGAAGTCAATGCACTCGGTACACCCTCTGGATTTATCGAAATATTTAGCCGCACCATTGCGAGTTATGGGTATGAAGATTGTAAAGGGCATCCGATTTGGATGGAGAAAGCAGAGCGATCGCATGGCGGGCCGAAATCAGAATCTTATCCATTATGGATGCAATCGGCACACCCAGATAATCGACTACACTCTCAAGGCTGTGAAGATCCTAAAATGCGAGCGACATATGCAATTGCAGGCAGAGAACCTGTCTTCATAAGCCCGGAAGATGCTGCTGCAAGAGGGATTGTGCATGGGGATTTGGTTAAGGTCTATAATGAGCGAGGATCATTACTTGCCGGTGCAAATGTGAATCGGAACTTCCCGCAAGGCGTCGTTCGTATTTTTGAGGGCGCGTGGTATTCTCCGCTTGATGAATCCATCGGGGCTATCGATACTTACGGGGACCCAAACACCTTAACAATCGATGTCGGAACATCAAGCCTCTCGCAAGGCCCAAGTCCGAATACTTGCTTGGTAGAGATCGAGAAATATGTCGGGTTAGTCCCAGAGCCGAATGGATTTACAGGCCCAATTGTGGTCGATATTCACGGTGAAGAGACTGTCGAGGTATAATAGCTACCGGTAGATTCCCTAATCAGTCGAGAGAATAATCATGAGTAAAACAGATCAAATTAAAAATGAAGCGTTGTTAATTGCGAAATTACGAGCGGAAACTTATCAATGGTTCGCGCATCTTTTCGCAAAAGAGCTCTCCACAAGTGAGTTAGAGCTCTATCAAGAGGGTGCGCTCAATACTATTTTAGGGATGTTCACAGAAATTGGGCTTGCATTAGAAGCTGATGTTTGTAAAAAAGCGATTGCAGCGCTGGCGCAGATAGATGTGGCTGACATTGAGCTCAGGGGGGATTTTGCGGCCTGTTTTTTATTAGATGAAAAAAATGGTGCCAATCCTTATGCCTCTCTCTATTTAGATGGCGGCATGATGTATGCAGAAAGCGAACGCAAGATGCGGGAGCTCTTATCAAAAAGTGGCTTGGCAATTTTAGAGACTTTTAAAGAGCCTTCGGATCATCTAGCGATCTATCTCTCTTTGATGGAGAAGTGGTGTATTCAGATGCAGCGAGAATTGCCGAAAGAGGAAAATGTTGAAGTCTATATTCTCAATGAACTCATTGCGCAAAAAAGCTTCTTAGATGATGGGTTACTCTCATGGCTTCATGATTGGAACTTGCGACTACATCGTATTGCTCATTGTAAAACCGGGTTTTATCAAGCGATGGGGAATCTCTTAATCGCTTATATTGCGGCAGATAGTGATTACTTAGGTAGTGAGATAGAGTTGCTTCAATCATTATAGTTTCATCGATCCGTGATTACTCCGGCATAAATTAACACCTGCCAGAGAGTATAACAAGGTCGGTAAAACAGTGGGGCGATAGCGGAAGATCGAACGATATTATTCGGAGTTTGATATACTATTATCTAAATTTTAGAATGATTTTTTGGCAAGATCTGTAGTTCATTAAGGAGTAACGTATGAAAAAAATCACATTAAGTATCCCAGAGATTAGTTGCGGTCATTGTACATCAAGTATTGATGCCGCATTAAGAGAGTTAGATGGTATTAAATCCGTAGAATCCAGTATTGCAGATAAAACAACGACGGTTGAATTTGCCCCTGAGATTATTTCAGAAGGCGCAATCATTGAAATTATTGATGATATCGGCTTTGCGGCAACGATTGTGTAATCCATAAAAATCAATATTTAAGGCATTACATATCTTGGATAGGATGATATGAAATTACGACAGATGAAAATCCCTCAAATATATTGAGGGATTTTTTTATATATAGACATTGTAGGAATATTGTTTAATAACTACTTAACAAAACTCCGCATCGGGCCCATGTGTGAATGATTGGCGGATATTTTGGCGAACAGCTTCAATGGTCCAAATCCAAAATCCTGTTCCGACAAACTCAGAGAATAGCGCTTCAGGGCCAGCGACCCATAACCATCCTGACAATCCGAGTAGTGGGACAACAAGCCCATGTGCTAGTACAGAAACGCCAATGCCAAATAATATTCCATGAAGTAGTTTTACGCGCGGTAAAAACTCAGCAGTCACGCAATAGATCAGCGCCATCACGATTGAGAAGAGAATGTGAACACCATTGCCACCCCAGTTAATAGTTGTACCGAGCCATTCATAGGTCATAGTGCTAACATTGTAGCCAAGCTTTGTGAGCAGCACTTCAGGCGGCGGCATTGTTTCAGGGGTGCGGGGAGGAATAATTCCTTCAAATCCTGATTTTACAAGCGCAGACATAATCCCCGCGATAATGCCTATATAGATTGCCAGCACAACATGCCGGGAACCTTTTTGTGTGAATTGAAATAGCCATTTCATCATACGTATCTCCTTCGTAGTAATGTGACAGAGAAATGCTAAAATAGATGATCTTATTGCGAGAGCTATCTCTGCTATTAGTATCTGAGTCATAATTCACGTGAATTATTATGCGTTTATGTATATGTTCATATCTATAATCTCATATAGATTAATAAAAATGCCAATATAAATTTTATATGTTTGGAGAAAGTGGTGATTATATTTGTTGCGCTATTACTCGTTATTATCGTATTTACGGTTTTATTGGCCTATTACGGGGCTTATCTATTAATTATGCCGGAAACCTTATCAGGCAGCTTTGCTGTTTTGGTATTAGGCAGCATTTTTATGATTGCGCTATTTATGTTATTACGATGCCTATTCTTGGGCGTGCAGTTTTTACAAGAGCGGAGAAAGAGAGCAGAGATAACACGGCAGAAAGTGATCAATAAGCGAAAACAATAAGATCGAGCATAATAGGAGTGCGTCCTGTACGTATTCTTTTTTGTATTTTTAAGTTATTTTAACTGCTGAAATATCTCTAGAAATAGATCCTTTAGGCTCTTGTCGCTATCACGGCGCATGCCGATTTCGGTGCTGTGGCATTTAGGACAAACACCCGAAAAATCGATGACATCTGATTTTTGCGATTGACGCCAGCCGCAATTTTTACAATAAAAACTAAAAGGATTCAATGGGGGCATTGGCATAATAATCTCCTGTAAAATTGGGTCGAAAGGATTGACATCATGATTATTTCATTTTATCGAGAAGCAGAAGATAAGCAAGAATATTAGATTGATTTTAATAGTGCTAGAATAGAGAAATTATCAATCATTTAAAATCTGATTTTAAGCGGATTTATGTATGCATCTATAAGGAATTGCAATGATTAGAATTATCTTTTTGGGGATTGTTATCTATGTTGTCTACCTCGTTCTTAAATCGATTTTCGGGAGTAAAAATTCACGAAGAGATTACGATCAAGGATCACATCATCAGTCAGATATTGTCACGGATGGTGTGAAAGAAGAGATACGTGCAAGGCAGTCGACACACCATGAGGGTAATCCTACGAGAACAATTCCAAGTTGGATGAATACGGATCAGGTTCATGCTTTTGATTCAGCTGTATTTCGAATCTTACGGCAAGATGGTATTTCACTTGATGATGCGAAAAGATTGATGAATCATCGTAAAACCTATATGGCAGCCTTGTATGTTGCTGGTAATTTAGAGCAAAAAGGTGCGACATTTGTGCAGCAACAACTAGCCGCAGGGGATGCGCTTATTGCTTTATGGCGCAGAAGTAATCATTCACAGTTGTTTGCAGATGATGATTTCTAATCAAGGACGAAATATGAAAAAGCTATTAATAATGACGATGACAGCGAGTTTTATAGCAGGATGTGCCTCAATGCAAAAAGCCGAGCCTTTACCTGAGAGCGGCTATCAGTACTTTGCCGGTATGGACGCCATGATTCGAGAGTGCTATTTGAAAGAATATTACGATGTAGAGTTTACTCAAAAAGCGCTTGCCGCTGTCAATGACAGCATTCGTCAGTGGGATTATGATTCCTTTGCGTATTCTCAGGCCAAAGATGCGCAGAAAAAAGTACTCGGCAATAAAGCGAGTAAGCAAGAATGCCGGGAGCTCGAATTATCTGCGCAAAATATGATTGTTAAAATACAAGAACATAAGGAAGCCTTAATCCGGCAGCAGCAGATGTACAGAGAAAATGAGATGATGATGCATCAGTGGCAGATGATGAACCGCCCGACAACGTGTTACACGCAAGGTAATATGGTGCGTTGTTTTTAAGTGTTTTATTGAGATCATTGGTTGTATGAATCATCCACAATCGGGCTTATGTAGATTTAGCGTGCAAAATATATCTCGCTTTTGAATAGGCTACAACTCCAGTTAGGGATCATTTATACTAAACGTAAAGCCGATGCTGAAGGCATTGGTCGCAATACTCAGAATTTAATTGGTAAGTATCCAAGTGCAGGATCAATGTTGAATCCTTCGATTAACAGCACGGATTATCAAGCTGTGTTATTTTATAAGCCCAATGATATCGATATTTTTAGATTCGCTATTGGTAAAAAGACCCGATTCCCCAGCTTTAAAGAATCTTACTCCAACTATGGTGATAATGAAAAAAATACCCAAGCGGAACTCTTGGTTGTACCGCAGGGGAGTTATATCCTAGTATTTCTTTACAAAACCCCGGGCTAAAACCAGAAAGTGTGACGAATATTGAATTGGGTTATACCGGTATTCCGTTAGAAGGATTAAATTTAGATGTTGCTCTATTCTATAGTCAGTCTAAAAATGCGATCGATCGCCGAGATGATGATTGGGTATCATTCCCGGGATATGTGATTTCGCAAAACTATAACGTTCCGGGGAAAATTGTTCGTAAAGGAATAGAAATAGGCTTAAATTATGATTTTAACGATTACCTTAAAATTGGGGGTGGTTATACATACTTACATGTAAAAAATAAAGATCACTCAGAAATTAAGATGATAGATATCCCTAAGAATTTTGGCTACGCCTATATAACAGTCAAGCCTGTTAATTGGCTTGAAATTACACCTTCTATGAATGCGAGAAGTAGTAGTTTTGCAGATAGCAAAGGGGTCAATAAAAATAGAGGCTACGCCACTTATAACTTGAAGTTCTCAGTGACCCC
>CANRON010000109.1 GCA_947632245.1 uncultured Ignatzschineria sp.
CCTTCACCCAAAATACAGGCATAATCTGCAATAGAGAGCACTTCTTCCACATCATGCGAAATCACAACGCTCGTAATCTTCAACGCATCATTCAAATTCTTTATCAATCGAATCAAAACGCCCATAGAAATCGGATCTTGACCTGTAAAAGGCTCATCATACAGAAGAAGGGACGGATCTAGTGCAATCGCGCGTGCTAATGCCGCACGTCTTGCTTGCCCCCCAGAAAGTTGCCCTGGTAGAGAGTCTTTCAATGCTCTGAGCCCCACTGATTCAAGCTTCAACAATACAAGCGTATTAATCATCGCTTCATCTAATTTTGTGTGCTCTCTTAAAGCAAATGCAACATTATCATACACCGTCATATCTGTGAATAATGCACCCGACTGAAACAGTACACCCATTTTTGTCCGGATGTCATAAAGACTTTTTTCCGATATAGTCCCGACATTTTCATTCATCAAGGTGACTTTCCCTGATTGCGGGATAATCTGCCCACTGAGTAAACGCAAAAGCGTTGTCTTTCCAGAACCAGAAGGCCCCATCACTGCAGTAATTTTCCCTTCCGGAATAAAGAGCGACAGATTCTTAAAGATCTGACGTGTCCCAAAACTGAGATCAATATTCTCCAGTTTTATAATATTTTTCTGCATATCCCCTATCCTTATAGGCCCTATATTCTCATTATGTAATTTATTGTTTTACGCTGCTTTTGGATTGTCTAACTTCGCCTCACGATGCACATTGAAGTGATCAATATAACGTGCGGCGATACCCTGCCCGCTTTGCATAACGATTGACAAGGATACCCACTGCTGCAAAGAAAACCATTAAAACACCAGACCACATCGGAATCGTCAGCCCTAAAAAGACCCAATCAATCACACTACAATCTCCCCCGGTCATCAACAGATCTTTCACAATCTGATAATCAAAGACTTCTGTAATGGCGAGCGTAGTTTGTGTGCAACCCAAGCTATCGGCAGGATTGAACTGTAAATAGATGTGCTTGCCCACAATGACTAATCCAAGTGCGGTAACAATCACCAGTAATAGTGATGAGAAGAATGAAAATACCTTTGATCCTTTACCCACGAAAATTGCACTTAACCAAAAAACAGCCGTGAATAAGAGAAACACGCCGCGCTGCAACATACAGTAAGGGCATGGCTCTAAAAGCTGAATATCTTCTAGATAAAATTTTGCAAATGCAATGGCAGCTAATGGGAGTAATCCCAAAATAAAAAATATGCTACGAGGAGACATGTTCGGTACCCTTCTCTATTGATGCTAAGGACTGCACATATTATCATGTTTTGTGGATAACTTCTTTAGATAAATCGTATTTAACCATTAATAAATAGGATTCTAATTACGCTCAAACTTCTGAAATCTAGTGATATTCAAACGATATGCAATAACACTCTTTATTGCCTGTAAAGATTAGAATCAAAACGCACACTTATCATACAACCTAGCAACCTCGGTCTAATCTGTTATCGCTTGCGAACAATCCCATAAAACATACCGCTATATATACCAATACCACTTGTCATACTTAGATTGATTTTAAATTGAGATATGAGCAGAAACGAAAAAACCTGCATCATTGATGCAGGTTTTTAGTATATGGCGTCCCTACGGGGATTCGAACCCCGGTTGCCGCCGTGAAAGGGCAGTGTCCTAGGCCTCTAGACGATAGGGACTTTATGGTGGAGCTAGTCGGAATCGAACCGACGACCTCTTGCATGCCATGCAAGCGCTCTACCAACTGAGCTATAGCCCCAGACAAGGTGTTTCTGAAGTTGTCTGAGGAGTTGTATAATAAGAAATCCGCGCAATTCTGTCAATTCTATTTGTGCGCAATTTAAGCGCAAGTTCAACAAAAAAGAAACATCTCTCGATTAACACTTCTCCTTTCCAGATCAGTCAGTGCATGATAGAGATAAACAATGCTATAAAAAAGAGCCACAGATATCGGCAGCTCTTCTTAATAATGCTTCTCTAAATGCTGTTGGATAGCGGCTATTTAATTAACGCGCGCTTTCTCTTTCTGCTCTTCTACTTCTTTACAGTCAATACAGAGTTCTGCTGTTGGTCTTGCTTCTAAACGACGGATACCAATCTCGATACCGCATGTATCACAAAAACCATAATCATCTTGACCAAGACGACGTAATGTTTTTTCAATTTTCATCAAAAGTTTACGCTCACGATCACGTGTTCTTAACTCGAGTGAAAACCCTTCTTCCTGTGTTGCGCGATCATTGGGATCTGGGAGGTTAAAAGCTTCATCTTGCATATTATTCACGGTTTTTTCACCTTCTTGAACTAATGCTTCTCGCCAGCCCTCTAGTATAAATTTGAAATGTTCGCGCTGCGCTTCATTCATATACTCTTCATTTTCTTTAATATCATAAGGCTTAAAACTAGTAAATTCTTGACTCTTCATTTAAATCCCTCTTCACTTCCCCTAATTTACTTGGGTAAAGTTCGATCTAATACTCTCGTATATAACACTGGCATAAGCTTCAGGCAATCTTACCTGGACTTACACTATCTACCTAAAACCAATTTATCAACTGATAATGAGGTGCTTTAAGAAAAGCTGATACAACCTAACATTGCCACATCAAGACCTTTCGAATAAACATAATACAAACTCTTAATACTCAAATATTATTTATTAAGCTTTATTTAATTCTTTCCTATAATGCGGTCAGAATGATACATTAATATTCCCTAAAAAGATACTTTTTACTATGCTTATCTTGCAATTTTCTTCAGTAAAAAGAGATATAAAGAAAATTACAGTTCTTTATACTCCCCCTCATATAACTGCCCTTTTCCAGATGATGCACCTTTGGAAGCACCTTCTGCTTGACCTGTAAATCCTTGCGCTTCTGCACGCTCTTTGGCCCGATTCATTTCACTGCGGAATTGTTTTCTCACCTTACGTGTCTTCCAAAAGAAGTAGACTGCGAAAACAGCCGTAACGCCTAATCCAATCACAAAAATTGCCAGCCCAAAAAATGCAAATACAATGAGCGCACCAATGCCAAGAATGACCGCAAGAATCTGCTGCAATAATGATGCTGGCTTTCCATTGATATATAGTTGTTGTTTACGCATTATGTACCCCTATTTTAGTTGTCTTTAATAGTCAATAAAGAATAATACTGCTGATTTCTCCTTATTGAACGCGCCATTATCTCTCTTTTTTCTTAAGAATAGCTTAAAGACTCTTTATTGCTTCATTTTGGCATTCATATCTTGTTGTTGGCTAAAATCTTCCTCTAGTCATCAAATCGTTTATTTCATCCCTTGCTTCAAAAAAGATACTACAATCGACTCACAATTACTTTAGAAATCTAACTTTTAATTGCAACAAACATATGACAGCTCTGTTTTATTCTTTCAATCCGAGCACATCAAAAATTGTAAAGTTGCCGGGCTCTTTTTTTGTTGCCATCCACTCTACACATTTTAGTGCCCCTTTTGCAAATAAAGCGCGATCAAAAGCGGTGTGCTTAATCGTAATCTGCTCTTCCAAGCTCGTAAAACTGACCGTATGCTCACCCACAATAGATCCTGCTCTCGTCACAGACACACCAATTAAATGGTCTGCCCTTGCCCCCTGGCCTACGGTATAAGTATCAAATTCTTGGTCAAAGGCCTCTTTTTTAGCGCTCTGAATCTCTTCAATTAAAGTGACCGCGGTACCCGATGGGCTATCTACTTTAAACTTGTGATGACTCTCATGTAGATCCACATCAAAATCATCCCCCAGTGCTTTCGCAACGATATTCACAATATAGCGTTGAATTGCAGCCCCTACACTCGTATTGGTCGCAAGCACAAGCGGTACTCTATCCGCAAGCTGATTCAACTCTGCCGCTAATGCTTGTCTGTCCCAGCCAGTCGTACAAATAATAAGCGGCTTAGGGGATTTAAGTGCAGCTTGTAGTACTGATTCGACCAGTTCTGCATTTGAAAAATCGACAACAACATCATTATCATCAAAGACTGCTTGCAACGAGACTTCTCCTGCAAGCTCTTTACTATAAGAGAGACCTAATTCAAGACCTGGTTTTTTGGCAATCTCGCTGCTTAAAACCTGCCCCATACGACCGCTTACCCCAATAATCCCTACTTTTGTAGCCATCTTTTATTAACCCTCATATAGAAATGATTTCATAAATATCATTCAATAGCCTACCCTATTTTTTTACAATAAAGCAATATATAACCGATGCTTTCATGATTCATTTATCGTCAACCTGAATGAGTCAGCAGATTAGAGGGTAATCAGATTTCAAATGTTTTTAGAGCTCTATTTCTCGATTTATACAATCCTTGAAAATATTCACACCTCCACCATAAAAAATGGATTTGGTCATCATTGATGATTAATCCTCATTAGAAAAAATGATAACTATAAAAAATATATTACCTAAATATCTAACATTTACTGACACGCAACAAAAAACACCTTAACAATCATCCCTGATCATTAAGGTGCTATCAAATATCTACATTTATATTATTCACTCATAACTGACAATACTATCCATTAACTGTCTTGGATTTTATCATTCGCTTTGTCCGACAACTCTTTTGTCTTCTCTTTTAGCGCATCTGCTTTCTCTGCAATGTAATCCTTCGCTTCATTAGACTTAGCAACGGTTTTATCTGTTAATTCTGCTGCTTTATCTGCAAATTTATCAGCTATATTTTTAATACCTTGTCTTACTTCATCACCTTTAGACTGTGACATACTTGCCTCCTTTAAAGAGTTAAAAAATTTCAGTTCAGATATATAACAAAATGATCTATATAATCAGCACCCTTCATTAACAAGTTATATTAAAAAAAAGCACCTGTAAATAATTATCAATGCAATCCTAATGTTAAGAATTTCGCACTCCATTTTGCGACCTGCATTGAATACGATATTCCGAAGTCCGAAAATTTACTGAAGTTACAGATACTGCCTATTCGGCGGTGAACGATCATGATGAAATCGTTAATATTTTTAGAAATTTCTAAGCCGCCTATCCGGCGGTGAACGAGCGTTCCTATGATTGTTCTGGGCGGGATCATTTCTAAGCCGCCTATCCGGCGGTGAACCTTGAGAGCCTTTCTCGCCCGGTCATTCTCTTTTTCTAAGCCGCCTATCCGGCGGTGAACTGCAAGAATGGCCGCATTCGCTGGCCACGGGATTTCTAAGC
>CANRON010000110.1 GCA_947632245.1 uncultured Ignatzschineria sp.
AAACTCTCTGTGTTGCCTGAGGAGATGTATAATACGCGCTTTCAAAATTCTTGCAACTAAAAATCTGAATAAGTATTAAGCACCCTCAATAACATCCTGAATCATAAGACTATCATGCCTACTTCTCTCCCATAATAAAACAAACAATTTGTTATAATTTGTGTCATGCCTTTCATATTCTGCATAGCTCGACTAAAATATAATCATAATTCTCGCTATTCACATTAAATACATTCTACATATTACTCTATAGGAAACCATAATAATGAAACGTCTTCTCATTGCGGCGGCTCTCACAACAACTTTAACTGGCTGCTTATCGACCTTCATGCCAGGAAAGTCTGATACCCCAGCGACTGCAGCAGTCATTTCTCCAGAGCATATTGAAATGGTTCGCACCCTTAATGTCGTGGATCTTTCTAAATATGCAGATCAAGGCGATCAATATGCACAATACTATCTCGGCAATAAATATGCCCAAGGCACAGATGCGCCACAAGATATGGGTAAAGCAAAACAGCTATGGGAACTTTCTGCAAAGCAAGGTAATGCTAACTCGCTTTATAATTTGGGGATGATCTACTTCTCGGGGCAAGGCGCGCCTCAAAACTTAGATACAGCACTCTCTTTCTTCCAACAATCCGCAAATGCAGGGAATACGCGCGCAGCATTGCAAGCAGGTTCAATGTTTGAAACAGGTCAAGGGACAGCTGTAAATTACCCTGTCGCAGCGCAGTTTTATGAAATGGCCGTAAAAACACAACCCAATGCGGCCTATCGCCTTGCGATGCTCCTCACTAGAAACACCCCGGAACTTCCAGCTGACTACAATCGTGCATATGAGCTACTTCAACAAGCCGCAACACAAGGTGATCGTTTAGCGCCGCGCGCACTCAGTATTTTCCAGAACTATCCGCAAGACCAAGCGATCGAATTGTTGAACCGTTTAAATACTTCTATTTAAGAGATACCCGTAATACCCGAAAGGATGTCTATCTTATATATATTTCTAGATGCCTCTCACTATAACGGATATGACCACCCATAAAAAAGATCTCCGCACAATATGTCCGGAGATCTTTTCATTTCAGCAAAACCCACATCTATCTATATCTATTACTGCCCCTCTATATAGATAGAGGCTATTTCACTAAAGCTAGCCTAACGTTGCAACCATAATGGCTTTGATTGTATGCATACGGTTCCCCGCTTGTTGGAACTGAACGCCTTGTGCACTTTCAAATACATCTTCCGTCACTTCCACACCATCTAAACCGAATGTTTGATAAATCCACTCACCCACTGTTGTTTCGCGGTTATGGAATGCAGGCAAGCAATGCATGAACTTCGTATTCTTATTGCCGGTCGCGCGCATGAGCGCTGCATTGACTTGGTACGGCGTTAAAATCTCAATACGTTCACGCCATGCATCTTCCGGTTCACCCATTGAAACCCATACATCAGTATGAATATAGTCAACACCCTTTACAGCTTCTTCTGCGCTATCTGTAAAGGTTAAACGCGCACCACTGATTTTTGCGAGTTCTTGACACTGCGCAATCAATGCTTCTTCAGGCCATAAGTGCTTTGGCGCAGCCACACGGAAATCTACACCTAATTTTGCTGCCATCACAAGATGCGAGTTACCCATATTGTTACGCGCATCGCCAAGATAGGCATAACTTAAGTCGGCAATTGGCTTATCGCAGTTTTCTTTCATTGTTAATAAGTCTGCAAGCATCTGCGTGGGATGAAACTCATCCGTTAATCCATTGTAAACAGGCACGCCGGCATAGGCTGCCAATTCATTTTCAAGCACATCTTGGCTAAAGCCACGGTAAAGAATTGCATCATACATATCACCAAGCACGCGCGCCGTGTCTTTCATCGACTCTTTATGCCCTATTTGCGTACCATCGCTCCCTAAGTAACTTGTAACAGCGCCTTGATCCGCTGCGGCCACTTCTGATGCACAACGTGTTCTCGTCGAAGATTTTTCAAAGATCAACGCAATGTTTTTCCCGGTTAATCGTCGTTGTTCAATTCCCGCTCGCTTTGCTCTTTTCAGATCTTCAGCAAGCCCCACAAGATATAAAATCTCATCTTTTGAGAAATCGAGTAGTTTTAGAAAATGTCTTTGACGTAAATTAGGTTGCATGCGCTTCTCCTCTTCGCAGTATAATCATAAGTATTCGATAAAATCACGCACATTTAAAATGTGCATGTTTTTTATCATATCAGGGATACCGTATCCTTCCTATATTTTTAGAGGTGACCCCATATGTTTCAACGCTTACTCCTTATTTTTACGCTCTCTTTTTTTACATTCATGGCGCAAGCACAAACGCTTCCAAACAGAATTAAGCTCAATTTTGTCGGCCCATTTCAAGTACCGGCATCTATGACTTTTATCCATGGGAATGGAAAGTACGCGCTTGATACAACTGTCAGCATTCCATTTAAGAATATGCACTTTAAAAGCGAAGGCTTACTCCAAGACAATCGCCTTCTCACCCAATCATTTATAGATACTCGTGGCGGCAAGCCTTATGCCAGCGCAAAGTTCGACATCCCGAATAAGTCAATTGCCTATGGTAAAAATGGCCAAAATCTCGCGGCTGAAATGACAGCGCTTGCGCAAGACTTCTTTACAACCGCATGGCAAGCCACTTTAAATAAGGCGCCGCTTACAGATAAAATCCAAACAACGAATGGCAAGAAAGTGTATGAGCGCCCACCTTTTGAAAAAGCAGGAACAACAGAGGGTTATATCAATGGGAAAAACACACCCGTTATTCTCTATGTCAGTGGTGAAGGCGATGACCGAGTTGAACTAGGACTCTCACCGGATAACCTCTACTTGCCAGCCCTGATTGCCTACTATGAAAAAGGTAGACGCTATGAACTCGTTCTTAGAAGCTACGTTACAGAATAACCTCGTAAATGAATCACAGAAGCCTTATCTAGATCTATTCAATATATAAAATGCCATAATAGATCGTATAAAAACATACTTATGATGACTCTTAGGGGCTTTTCCTAACTTATCATAGGTATATAGATGTTCAATGACCCAAAAGGATGAATGTAATGCTTGAATATATCTTCACACGAATATCTGCCGCATTGAATAATAAAGTAGACCTCTATCGAATGGGGACTTTTTACTATGAAGGTAAATATGTGTCTAAAGATCTCGATAAAGCGAGCGAATACTTAAAGCGCGCATCCGACAAGAAGTATACAAAATCCCTCTACTATCTCGGATTAATCGAGCTTGAGAAGAGTGATTCAACTATTGATCTCGCTTTAGCACTTCGCTACTTTCTGCTCTCTCAACATGTGGAACCTTTAGCAATTCCAAAAATCTCACAACTTGAGGCAAAAATATTAGCGCTCCCAGACACAGAAGCGAATCGAGAGCTGCTCTTTAAGATTGGTTACATGTATGCAAACGACGTCATTATTGGTTTAAATGTTCCGAAAGCTGTGCAGTTTTACGAGCAAGCCGTTAACTATAATGATGATTACGCGCGACTAGAACTTGCTAAACTTCTAACAAAATCTCGCCCCGGCGTTACGAAAGACTTGCCCCGCGCAAAGATGATTTTAGAAGTCGCTACACAGAATAACTTTGAACCTGCAAGAATCGCACTACAAGAATTACTCACTCAGCACCCAGATCTTAACGTAGAACAATAGGCATATACTAAAGCTTGTAATATAGAGCCTCTTGCGCAATTATAAAAAAACCTCTATAATGATCTATCAACTTAAATGGGGGCGTTCCTGGATTCGACGGGGATGTTGAAGTTTGAGGTGCATGTCGAGAAGGTCGAGAGTCTCGTAAAAACGCGGCAACTTGTTATAATTGCAAACGATAATAACTACGCTTTAGCAGCTTAGGCCGCTAACTGTTCTTAATACTGTGTTCGTTCGGTGTTAACAACAGTCAACTTAAACGAAATAGTGGAATATCATTTCTAGGGGGTATTCTGCGAAACTTACTTAGAACAGCTTTACTCCTCCTGCCAATCGGAAAGAGTAGAGTTAAATTAAAGATTTGGCTAAACATGTAGTACCAAGGATGGATAGTTTCCGGACGCGGGTTCAAATCCCGCCGCCTCCACCAGCTAGCTGAAAAGCCACTCTCACTGAGAGTGGCTTTTTTATGTTTCGAAATAGGTGTTTTCTATAAAACATCAGAGAAGCTTTAATGAAACCATCTGCCCATCACGCGTCACGCGCTTTGGTAAACGATGCATAATCGATCTCAAAATACTGTTTAAGTGCCCTCTGCCCATCTTTAGTCCAAATAACTTCTCGCGTTTGCGGATAGCGCTGAATCCAATTCTTTTGTTCAAAGAGTTTAAATAACTTCTGAGCCAATAGCCCACCTAAATGCGGCACTCTTTCACTCCAATCTAAACAACAATAGGCCAGTTTATTCTGCGATAGATTAACACCCTCTAAATTCAATCCTAATTTTTTTAGTTCATTTTGCCCAACATCGGTCAACGTATAGTGGTTATCTCCCGTCAACCATTTTTCTTGTATCATCACAGCATATATTTTCACGGCGATAGCACCCGCTAAGTGTTGATAGCAACTACGTGACAGTCGTAAATTTTTAGGCGTAGATGATTTAATCAAGTCCTTATCAGGTGTCGAAAAAGTCATTAATGTTTCTAACATTGATGCAACCTCTTCATTCGTTAAACAAAAATAACGATAACGCCCCTGCCGTATCAGCTTAATAAGTCCTTGCTCCATCAACTTACTTAAATGAACACTTGTTGTCGATGCGGATATTTCAGCAACACTGCTCAATTCCGTTGCTGTGTAAGCACGCCCATCCATTAAAGCGCATAAAATTTTGGCGCGCGAAGGCTCCGCAATGGCTGTAGCAATTTTTGATAAATGTTCATGGATATCTGTTGTCATATTTCGTTCGCAAGCGAAGTGTATCGAGAAAAACTATTTTAGAATCAACATATCATCGCACAGGAGAAGTAAACACCATGATATGTCCCTTTAATTCAACAGCTTTAAATAATACCGTTAATATATTACAAGACTCTCGTTACAAGGTAAGGCCCGAAAATGAAGCCATTCCCAAACTCTTTCAAGAATTATTTATAGGTGAAATTTTTGGAGTATTGGCACGAATGAATGATGGAAGTTACCATCGGCAATTAAAAGATAT
>CANRON010000111.1 GCA_947632245.1 uncultured Ignatzschineria sp.
TAGTAATTTTAAGATTGATCGTTTTTATAAAATGAATCTAGGTCTGAATATTTTTGCTAGATGAATAGTATCTAATAGCGGGCATTTATAAAGCATGAGGGATAGGGTTTTATGAGAAATCCATGAGTTATTAGTGCCCAAAATGTGTTTTTAGAGGTGTTTTCTCTTTGAAGGGGTGAATCTTAATTGTATTGCGGGGAAGTATTACGGATCTTAAACACTTATATTTTTAAATGAAAGAGGAATTAAATGCTCGTAATATATTGAAATTATAGCTTTAAATCTTTGTGCGCAATAATGCATCAATAAATTTAATAGATCTGTTTGACAACCATCATAGATAATACTAATATAGCCACCTGTTCTAGAGGATTAGTTCCGGCAGAGCAGATTTGGTCCCTATCGTCTAGCGGTTAGGACACTGCCCTTTCACGGCGGCAACCGGGGTTCGAATCCCCGTAGGGACGCCAAATTATAAGCCTACTGATTTAAAGTCAGTAGGTTTTTTTGGTTTTTGCGATAAGACATTCTTTTGAGCTTTAGCTGTTCATTAAGGGTATTATTGTGGTGATCAAAGTTTATGCATGATAATTTTTGACATTTAAAAGATTTAATCATATTATAGCTTCCTGTTCTAGAGGACTAGTTCCAAAAAGACAGCGCTTAGTCCCTATCGTCTAGCGGTTAGGACACTGCCCTTTCACGGCGGCAACCGGGGTTCGAATCCCCGTAGGGACGCCAATTATAAGCCTACTGATTTCTATCAGTAGGCTTTTTTGGTTTTATACCATTTTCAGAACGAAGCGGTATAATAGTTGTTTTCATAAAACGAATATCCACATAGGTAAGTAGCAGGGAAGATGAGATGGCAAAGATTTTAATCTGTAATGTAAAAGATGTAGTACCCGGGGAGATGCGCAAGTTTGAAACAGAAGTAGGGACGCTTCTTGCATTTAACCGAAAGGGTGAATTTTTTGTCACAGATGACCAATGCACGCATGCAACAGCCTCTTTGGCGGAGGGCGATTATTTTGATGATACTGTGAGTTGTCCTGTGCATTGGGGGGAGTTTAACATCATGACAGGGGAAGCGACCGCGAAGCCTTGCAAAAAGCCACTCAGAACTTATCGGGTGATGATGGAGAATGATTTAGTCTATATCGATAGTGATTTACCGGCATTAGCGGCGGAAGGATTATAAGTTTCTTCCATATAAAAAGCAAAGATTTGAAAAGCATCTTGTCATTCAAGATGCTTTTTTTGTATCTATATAATGATAGTTAAAGAGAGGGTATAACCTTTATTAAATGATGAGTCATAAAAGTAATCGTCTAAAATTGTACAAATGCGTCAATAAAAGCTATACAGATAGTATAGATCATTAAAAATGATCTCAAAAAGCATCACATCATATATAAGAATGCGAGTTAGAATAAATCAAAATAAAAATAAGAATCCCTGTATACAGTTTATTAGGAGGCATGAATGTTTACATTTCTAGGTGGTATTTTATTATTGATCATAGGGTATTTTACCTATGGCAAGTATGTAGAAAAAGTTTTTGGTGTGAAAGACCGCCCAACGCCGGCGTATACAAGTAGTGATGGTGTTGACTATGTCCCGATGAATACGGGTAAAAACTCAATGATTCAATTGTTAAATATCGCAGGGGTGGGGCCAATATTTGGGCCGATTCTGGGGGCGCTATATGGTCCTGTGGCATTTATCTGGATTGTATTTGGGTGTATTCTTGCTGGCGGCGTTCATGACTACCTAACAGGAATGATCTCTATTCGTAATCGCGGTGCGCATTTACCAGAACTTGCAGAGAAATTTTTAGGAAAAGCAATGCGTCATATCGTCAATGCTTTTGCGCTTTTATTGTTAGTATTAGTCGGAACCGTATTTGTTTCAGCGCCGGGTCAGCTCTTATATGATTTGATGGGTGGAAAAGTAGGGATAGTATTAATTGTCTCAGTGATCTTTATCTACTATGTGCTCGCAACATTATTACCGATTGATAAAATTATCGGTCGCTTCTATCCCCTTTTTGGCGTGTTATTGGTGATCAGTGCTATCGGGATTGGCGTGGGACTCGTTGTGACGGGTGAAGCGAAGAATATTCCAGAATTAACACTTGATAATTTACATCCTGGTGGTCTTGCTATTTTCCCACTGCTTTTCTTAACTATCTCCTGTGGGGCATTATCGGGATTCCATGCAACGCAATCTCCGATTATTTCGCGCACAACACAAAATGAAGCGCATGGTCGTAAGATATTTTACGGTATGATGATTGCCGAAGGTGTGATTGCGATGATCTGGGCAGCGGCGGCAATGGCGATGTTCTATGATCCAACAGTGCCATTTGGCGAGGGCTTAAATGGTATCTTAAAAGAAGGTGGCCCGGCATTAGTGGTGAGTAAAGTATCGGTGATGATGTTAGGTGGTTTTGGTGGTACGCTTGCGATCTTGGGTGTGATTATTCTACCGATTACCTCGGGCGATACGGCTTTCAGAAGTGCGCGTATGATTATTGCGGATTACCTCAAAGTGGGTCAAGATAAAGTGATGAAGCGCTTATGGATTGCATTACCTATGTTTGCAATCTCGGCAGTATTATTGCAGCTTGATTTTAATATTCTCTGGCGCTACTTCTCATGGGCGAATCAGTCAACGGCCGTTATTGCGTTATTTGTCGGTGCTATGTATCTCTATATCAGTAACAAGAACTACTGGATTTCACTGCTTCCTGGTATCTTTATGTTGTTGGCGACGACAACTTATATCTTAGAACAGCCAATAGGTTTTGGACTTTCTACAGAAATTTCGCAAATTGGTGCGGTGATTATCTCTATTCTTTTAGTGGCACTATTCTTCTGGCAGGCAAAGCGTCAAAAAGCAAGTGGCATGGCATTGGAAGAGAATTTGGATAAATGGTTGAAAGATGTGAAAGACGATAAGTATGACTTTACTGTGAAAGGGCTATAGATTCTCAGACCCATAACATGAAGTAAGTATCAAAATTCACGGTAAAAGCACTCAGGATTGAATACGCCTGAGTGCTTTTTTATACCTTCAATCGATAGAGATTGGGGAGATCGTCAAGCTGCCATTTTGATTCAAGTGATTAAACAGGAGTGCTGGCTTTTAAGTGGCGAAAGGTTTCTGCAAATAATTCGATATTTTTTGAGATGAGTGCGGGAGAATGCGCCGCAAAACCAAATAACAATGCTTTTTGCGTATTCGGGGATGATCGATACCGATCGAGCGATTGAATACCGAGATTGAGGGCTTGATTCGCTTGCATGAGGAAGGGATAATCCTCTTCATTTTTGACCCACGCAATGCTATGAATACCAGAATCTGAGGGTGATATTGATAGCGTATCCGAAAGGTCATCTTGTAATGCCTTATAGAGTGTATCTTTTCGTTCAAGGCAGGCGCGTCTTACTCTTCTAACATGCTTTGCATATTCCCCTTCTTGTATGAAAGTATTTAAGACGGCTTGCTCTAAGTAGCTATTGCATGCATCAGCATAGTTTTTAGCGACTTTGAAGGCTTCAACAAGGGGTGCTGGTATCACGAGATACCCCATTCTAAAGCCGGGATAAAACATCTTGGAAAAAGTGCCGGAATAGATCACACGACTATATTGATCTAATCCTTGAAGTGCTTGAATTGAGCGTTGATGATAGCGAAACTCGCCATTATAATCATCTTCAAAGATCCATCTCTGTCCGGTGTTAGCATATTCTAGTAATTGTAAGCGCCGAGAAAGGCTCATGGTATCACCAAGCGGAAAGTGATGTGAGGGGGTTGAATAGATTAACTTAGCTTCGGGGAAGTTTTTTTCAGCATAAGCAATATCCATTCCCTCATCATCAGCCTGCAATCTGTTTATGAGGATGCCTTGACTGAGAAAAGCGCCCATTGCTCCATCATAACCGGGGTCATCAATAATGACTTCGTCGCCTTGATTCAATAAAACTTGCGCGGTGAGATTGATCGCTTGTTGAGTGCCATTGACGATCATAATTTGAGACGCATGACTTTTAACACCGCGCGTTGTGAGTAAGTAGCTTGATAGTATTTCTCTTAATGGAAGATAACCCATGACATCATTGTAAGTCGAGATTGCTTTATGAGAGTGTCGAGAAACGCGACCCAATATCCTACTCCAGGTGGCTTGCGGAAAGAGATCGGTGCAACCAACGCCGACTTTAAAAAGTTTGGACTCTCTCGAATGTTGCTGATATTTGCGCCAATGCGGTAGGAGGGCATCAATAGCCTTGCTCAATTGCGGCGGATCTTGTGTTATTGCGGGGTGTGTAGGTGAGGATTCTTTATTGATCATTTGGTCGGGTAATGATTGCATGACAAAGGTGCCGGCTCCGCGCCGAGTTTCAAGATAGCCTTCATCAATCAGTCGATCTAAGCCTTGGATAATTGTATTACGTGAAACCGCCATCATTTCTGATAGCATTCGGCTAGAGGGCAGCTTCGTCCCCGCTTTGAGATCCCCCTTTAAAATAGCGGTACGAATGGCGGTGTAAACTTGTTCATTCAGTATTCCTTTCGTGAGCTGTAATGTCGGGAAAATAGCGCTTTTTCTCATGTGTGAAGATCTCATTCGATAATGGATAAAAGTGGATCTATATAATAATACAAAAGTGACACTTATAAAGCACCAATAATACTTTTATGATGATGCTCCTACTACAAGAAAGCAGCGTGCTATAGAAGGAGAGAGTGAATGAGTGAAAAGATGCCGATTAGCATTAGTTATGCCACTGAAAGTGACTTTCGGGATTGGTTGCCATTATGGGAAGGGTATCAACGCTTTTATAAGGTCGATATTACGCCGACAGTGACGAAAAATACATGGGTGCGATTTCTCAATGAACATGAGGACATTCATTGCATTGTTGCGAAGATGAATGGAGAAATTGTGGGTTTTGCTCATTTCTTATTTCACCAATCAACATGGGCGAAGACGGAGTATTGTTATTTAGAAGATCTCTATGTTTCTCCTGTGATTCGGGGAAAGCAGATTGGTAAGCAACTCATTGAGTTTTTGACTCAAGTCGCACAAAAAAGAAAATGTGCCAAAGTTTATTGGCATACTCAAGAAACCAACCATACAGCACA
>CANRON010000112.1 GCA_947632245.1 uncultured Ignatzschineria sp.
TAGGGCATGTCCTCAATTCATTCTGAGGCAAATTATAGTACAAGCAATACTTAACATAGATTTAAAATTTCTAGCTAATTTTTCAAAACGAGTGGCAATACTTCGAAAATGCTTCAGTTTTGCAAAAACATTTTCTACTAAATGTCTAATTTTATAAAGATAACTATCAAATTCTTCATTCTGCTTTTTACTATTAGATCTTCTAGGAATAATCGGAATCATTCCATAAGCACGTGCCTTATCTCGGATAGTATCAGAGTCATAACCTTTATCACCTAAAAGATAATCACCTGTTTCTACAAGTTCTATTAATTGGTTTGCAATTTTACTGTCGTGGACTTCACCCCCAGTGATTTCAAAATCGATCGGGCGTCCATGCGAATCAACGGCCATGTGTATCTTTGTTGTCGCTCCGCCTCTTCCTCTCCCAATTGCTCTATCTTCACCGCGCCGAGCTCCAGTTGCATGCTGATGAGCGCTGACGTAGCTTCCATCAATGGATACCCATTCCTGATCAGTTTCGCCTCGTAACTCAAAAAAAAATCATCCCAAAGTCCGTTCGCAGACCATCGATTAAATCGGTTATAGGCCGTTTTCCAAGGGCAAAGCCTTTCCGGAATATCACGCCACGGCGCACCTGTTCGTAATTTCCATAATATAGCCTCCATCACATTGCGATTATTTTCTGTAGAGTAACAGCCTTTCTCGGTCATAATTGATTGAAGTTGTTGCCAAGCATCATCATTGAGTATTGTTCTAGCCATATTAGTTGATTATTTTAAGTAGTTAAAAGTTACCCTTTATAATCACCATTTTTTAGAAAAAACTCAAATGAGGACATGCCCTAGTATCATTAGTCTCAATAATATCCATTTCTCTAGATTTTGACTCTTTTCCTAAAACATTGACTATACGTTTTGATAGTTCTTCTTTGGCAGCATTATCTAATTCAATTAAGTAATCCGTTGTATTAGTTGAGCCATGGGCATCACCATCATTGGTTTATAAACGTCATGGACAATAATTTTAATAAGTTTTAAGTTTGAAAAATTTGCAGACATATTTTACCTATAGTTATGTTTAATATTTGGGAGCAGTTATTAATTCAATTCATTAAAAATCGCTTCACTGTTCCCAGTGAATTTCACGATTCTATCTATTCTAAAAGTACGAACCTCTTCGCGATCTAAACAGTAGCCTTCGATGTATTCGTCATCTTTCATATAAGGATGTATCGCTCTTTCTTGCGTGCCGGTTACATTTCCGTCTTTATCATATCTTTCATAAATGAAAGTGAGGATAATAGGGCTATTGCGATTGTCTTTGGCCGCTGACTCGACATAAGGATTATTTGAAAATATCGAAAGTACCTTCTACTTCATAGTCATGTAGTTTACCCGAGTTTTAACTTTCCTCTATTTAAATGATCCCTTCCGACATGTTATCTCTACTACTAGGATTTATAGGGGGTTACGTTATCCCTAATAATTACTAACAGGCATTATATAGGCATAATCAATAATAATCATCTCTATGCGGGGATTTATCTGTAGAGGGGAAAGAGTAGTGCAGATCACAGATTGATTCTTTTTCGGAGGCGATTGAAAAGGGCTGTTAGATCGATCTATTCAAGTAGTCGAAAAGAATAAGGATAGAACTTCTATTCGTGCAAGTAGAGTATCAAAGATGAGGCGAGATGATCGTAGTCTAGTTGGTTCAACTGTAGCGAATGGGGTTATACAATGTATGTGAGGCAGCACATCGAATTAGTAAAAAAGCCGCTCAATGATGGATTTGAGCGGCTTTTATAATACTTAATTTATTACTAAAATCTGCGTAACTGCATTACATAAGCTTCGAAGTCATAATATATATCAGTGTTCCGGCGTAGTTACCAACAACGTATCCTACTGTCCCAATGACTAAAATCGGGCCGACTAAGGTTCTCCAGCCTTTACTGATTGCCATTGCCGCTGCTGTTGTGGGGCCGCCGACGTTTGCGTTACAAGCAACTAGGATCTCTTCGAGTGAAAATTTGAAAATTTTGCCGAGTACTAAACTCACGAATAGGTTAATCAGCATAATCATGATGACAAAAAGCAGTAAGAGCGGTGCATTTTGTAAGATCATTGGGATAGATGCCGGGATACCGATTACAACAAAGAAGAGATAGATCATATATGTGCCGAGTTCTTGGCTGCCATTGAGCTTTTGGAAAGGCTTTTGGAAAAGGAAGATGACCAAGAATGTCAGCGTTGTAAGAATCAAGTAAGGATCGGTAATAAAGCTGACGAGAATCTCAAGCGCGACATTATCTACCATTGCGCGAAGCGGTTTTAACCAGCCGGCTAATGTAAATGATACGGCCACGATAAGGACTGATGCGCCCATATTAATGGCAATATCTTTAAGTGAAATATTTTTTGGTTGCCAGTAGTTGGCAGCTAAGTTTTCATTATTTTCTGCCGCATCTCTTTCAACGGCATCAATAAAGGGAGTTTTGTATTTTTTACGGAACCATGCAATGGAAGAGATCGCAAGTAAGACAATGAAGTAGAGCGCCATGATGAGGTTATCTGCGACGATTGTCGAAGCGACCATATCTTTTGTCGGTTCAAGCTTTGCTGTCATTGCCGCAAAGTTCACGCCGCCGCCAATATAAGAGGCGCTGATCATTCCCGTGATTTTATCAAGCTCTGGAATATAATCTTTAAAAGTAAAGAAAGCCGCGACAGCGCCGATCATCGTGCCGATAGAGCTCATTAAAAAGATGCCGAGAAGTCTGCGACTCTCTGTAAAGATGCTCTTCACATTGACTTGGAATAGTAGTAACGGAATCGCAAAGGGGACAACATAACCCCAAACCATATCGTAAACAGGTGCATCTGTCGGGATAATGTTGAAGCTTGAAAAAGTAATCGCGATAATCAGCGCGATGACAGCGCCGGGAACTTTTGCAGACCATTTATAACGCTGCTCTATAATAATAGATGCAGATGCGGCAACAAAGAGAAAGGCAAGCAAGATCATCGATTGATCTGCGGTGACTAAGGTATTCATAAAATCCTCCTATATCTATGCCCGGTTTTTAATACGCGGCGCATGATTGTTTTTTTATGGGTATATATTATTAATAGTTTTTATTGTGATAGTGCTGCGATGCCATAGATAGCATCACAATTGTTGTAATAGCCCCACAGCTGGTTGCCATAATCAAAATGCCACCATTCTGTTGGTAGATTGGTGAATCCTACTTTTTTCATGCCATTGATGAGTAATCTTCGGTGATTACGAATTGTTAAATCAGATTCTGATGTTGCTGATTCAAATGCATCGCTCCAAGATTTCCCGTCCATCTCATCAAATTGTGTTCCCATATCAAGCTTTTTGCCGGTTGTTACATCAAAGAGCGTCAAATCGATTGATCCGCCAGTTAAATGTGGACTTGGGCATAAAGGGTTTTGACTGGGCATGGCGACAAATTGATTTAGTATCTGCTCAATCTCTTCTTTTGATGCGCTCGGGCTTCCGGCAATGAGTTGGGCTTTAAAGTCATTGCGAAGCGCAACTTGTACTTCATAGGGGCGCCAAGCATCTAATACTAAGATACCGAGTTCTTGAGGAAGCAGGGTAATGAGTTCTTGAAGCTTTAGCATAATTGATCTGCGAGTATAAATTGTTTCTAAAGCACCGGTAATACCGTCATTAAAATAAGCAGAATATACTTGCACGCGATCATTGGGAATAATTGGTATTAGAGGGTCATCGCTATTGATATTTTGGATAATGGGGATTTTTCGAACGGATTCCCATGATATTTGTTGCGCCAAAATCGGGTTGTTAACAAGATCCATCTGTAACATTTTCTCTCCTTGAGTTGTCTATTTATGACCATTCGCTCCGTATGGTCTTATTGTTTTTTCAACTATATCTGAAATCAAAAAATAAAAACAATATTTATATCAAGAGAGATTTTATTGATATTTATTTACTTAAGAATGCTTGTTGCAATGTATTTATTTCTCGTTGAATACTATCAAATCCTGGGATTTCAGGGATATCTTTAGTGGGTTCTGTTTCAGCAAATTGAGCGGAGTTTGCAAGGGTTTCAAAGAGATATAGAAGGGATGCTAATTCCGTTTCCGTTAATTGCGGCCTATCCGGTGATTCTGCGGCGCGTTTTAATAGGTAAGCGAGTTTTTCCATTGAGTAAATGATGGGCCAATAATATTCAATCAATTCTCGTTTTTGCGGGATTTCACCAATAGCAGCGGTATAGAGCGCTGTAAGGTTCGCGAGATTGTTATGCATCTTAATCAAGCGTGCGGCCAGTTGTTTGGGGGTACTTTTACGCGGTTGAGAGAATAGAACCAAGATCATCTGCGATTGGTTACGAAGCGCACGCATTAGAATTCTTGGAATGCGCACTGAAGCAGAGCGTTTACCAATTAAAAGTACGCCAAGTAACCCGATCGTGCTGCCAATCACAACATCGATCATGCGCGCGGAGGAGAAGTGGAAAAATGAAAACTCGCCGCCGGAAATAGTATGTGCGAGCAGTAATGCGTTCGGCGTAATGAATATGACCGCTAAGCCATAGTTTTTTACAATGCAGAGCTCAATCGTTGCCGTGAAGAAGAGGATAAAGAATGCAATGAGATAACCACTGGGGTTAAAGTAGAGAATACAGCTGGCAATGATAATGCCAATGAAGGTGCCTGCCGATCTTTGTAACGCTCTATGGAAGGTTGCGATCATGGATTCGCCTGCCATCACGGCAACGCAAGAGAGCGGAATCCAGTAGGACCTTGTGAAGTCAAAGCTATAAGCAAGAAGGGCTGCGAAGGTTGTCACAAGTCCAAAGCGAAGCGCTGTTAAGAATACGAGAGAGTTGCGATCAAGTGCATTGAGGAGGATTTCGGTAATTGTATTATGTTTGGTGAGCGCAACTGGCTTGAGCGATTCTGTTTCGCTTGTTAATGCTAGCCGCATCTTTTCAAAATAGCGCATGATTTTTAGATCTGAAATTTGCGGCGTCTGTAGTGCATCAGTATTAATCGCAATCGCTTTAAGTTTAGGATTGTGCTGAAGAAGTACCTCGATCTCTTTTAAAAAGTGTGCGCATTCTTTGGGGAGCGGTAT
>CANRON010000113.1 GCA_947632245.1 uncultured Ignatzschineria sp.
TCCATCGGAAAGATATTTGATGGTGCGACAGTAATGATCGGTGGCTTTGGCACAGCAGGGCAACCCGCTGAGCTGATAGATGCGTTGATTGAACACGGAGCCACTGATTTAACGATTATTAATAATAATGCCGGAAATGGAGAAATTGGTTTAGCCGCTCTTTTAAAAGCAAAAAGAGTGAAAAAGATCATCTGTTCTTTTCCAAGACAATCCGACTCACAAGTCTTTGATGCGCTTTATCGTGCAGGAGAGATAGAACTAGAGTTGGTACCGCAAGGGAATCTTGCTGCGCGTATTCAAGCCGCAGGATCTGGTTTAGGCGCTATTTATACGCCGACAGGTTTCGGCACAGAGCTTGCAAAGGGCAAAGAGACGCGTGAAATTAATGGGAAAAATTACGTACTTGAATATCCTATTACCGCAGATTTCGCTTTGATAAAAGCCTATAAAGGCGATCGACATGGAAACCTTGTTTATCGTAAAACGGCCCGGAACTTTGGTCCTATTATGGCAGCAGCAGCAGATCATACGATTGCCCAAGTGAATGAAGTCGTAGAGATCGGTACGCTTGATCCTGAATGCATCATTACCCCTGGCATTTTTGTAACAGATATCGTTAAAATTTAACTCTTGGAGTAGAACATGACAAAAACTTATACCCCTCTTTCTAGAAATGAGATCGCGGCACGTGTTGCTGAAGATATTTTTGATGGTGCTTACGTTAATTTAGGGATTGGTTTGCCGACCTCTATCGCTAACTATTTAGATGCGGATAAGGAGATATTCCTTCATAGTGAAAACGGTTTATTAGGAATGGGCCCAACGCCTGAAGCAGGTAAGGAAGATCCTGATCTTATTAATGCGGGAAAAGAGATGGTGACACTTTTACCAGGGGGCAGTTATTTTCATCATGGGGACTCTTTCACCATGATGCGTGGAGGACATATAGATATCTGTGTTTTAGGGGCCTTTCAAATAGCTGAAAATGGAGATCTTGCGAATTGGCATACGGGCGAACCGGATGCGATTCCCGCGGTTGGTGGCGCAATGGATCTAGCAATTGGCGCTAAGAATGTCTGGGTTGCGACGAACCATACGACCCGCGATGGTACGCCTAAAATAGTTAAAAACTGTACCTATCCTTTAACAGGAATTGGTTGTGTCGATCGAATTTATACGGATTTAGCGGTCATTGATGTCCGTGATAAGAAGCTATATGTGACAGAGATGTTTGGGGGGATTACATTTCCAGAGCTTGAGGCATTAACAGAAGCGCCGCTTATTGATGCAACAAATGCAGCTTAAATAGTGATATTACGGATATGGATACGGATGAGGAAAATACAATGAATATGAAAAATGCTTATATCTGTGAAGCAGTCAGAACACCATTTGGACGTTATGGGGGCAGTCTTGCCGCCGTTCGTGCAGACGATTTAGCAGCCTTGCCAATCGCAGAATTAATGGCAAGACATCCTGACCTTAATTGGGCACAGGTAGATGATGTTATTTTAGGATGTGCAAATCAGGCAGGTGAAGATAATCGCAATGTGGCGCGTATGGCGGCACTTTTAGCAGGGTTGCCTGTCGAAGTTCCTGGTGTGACCTTGAATCGTCTTTGTGGATCAAGTTTAGAGGCCATTGGCAGTGCGGCAAGAGCCATTAAATCAGGAGAAGCAGATTTAATGATTGCGGGTGGTGTTGAGAGCATGACACGTTCCCCTTTTGTGGTGGGAAAAAGTAGCAGTAGTTTTGATCGTGGCCAAATTATGGAAGATACAACGATGGGCTGGCGTTTTATTAATAGTAAGCTCAACGAGATGTATGGTACAGAAACAATGCCAGAGACGGCTGAGAATGTGGCTGAAAAGTATCAAATTTCCCGTGAAGATCAAGATGCATTTGCTTATCGCAGTCAAATGAGAGCAATAAAAGCGCAAGAATCCGGTGTTTTTGATGCTGAATTAATGACGATAAGAATTCCGCAAAGACGAGCAGATGACCTTGTGTTTGATAGGGATGAACATCCGAGAGCAAGTACTACTTTAGAGGGGTTGACTAAGTTAAAGCCTTTTGTGAAGAAAGATGGTGTGATTACCGCAGGAAATGCTTCTGGCATTAATGATGGTGCTGCGGCACTTTTAATCGCTTCCGATGATGCTGTGAAAAAGCATGGATTAAAGCCTATGGCACGAATAGTCGGGATGCAGAGTATGGGTGTTGATCCTAGCATTATGGGGATAGGCCCAGTGCCTGCGGTCCAGAAATTATTGGCAAAAACAGGGCTCACTTTAGCGGATATGGATGTCATTGAGCTTAACGAAGCTTTTGCGGCGCAAGCATTAGCGTGTATGCGCGAGTTAGGTTTAAAAGATGATGCCGAAAATGTAAACCCCAATGGCGGTGCGATAGCTTTAGGGCACCCTTTAGGGGCGTCGGGTGCGAGATTAGTGATTACCGCGCTGCATGAATTAAAAAGAAGAAGCGGTCGCTATGCATTATGCACAATGTGTATTGGTGTTGGGCAAGGGATTGCGATGATTATAGAGAGAGTATGAAGTTACTTTCGAGAAAATTAAATAATAAAAACATAAACAGAGTATTACTTCACGGAGGAAGAATGAGGAAAATCAGTCATTATTTATGGGACTCTCATAATAGATCTAAAGATATGTTGACGATGAAAAAGATTCGACAACTATTTATTGGTGGAATTAATAATGAGACCGGTTTAGAAGAGATAAGACCCAAAACTTACAGTTTGACCCAATTTATAGGATTGTTGTTAGGACCTCTATTTTTTTCGATGATCTATTGGGGATTGCCTTTAGAGGGCTTGAGTCTAGAGGGGCGAGGTGTATTTGCTATTATTGTGTTAGTTGCAACATGGTGGATTTTAGAAGTAATGCCTTTAGGGATTACTTCTTTATTACCTATTATTCTTCTCCCTATATTTACGAATGTGTCTGGGAAAATAGCCGCAACAAGTTATGCTGATCCTTTAAACTTCCTTTTCTTAGGGGGCTTTGCGATTGCATTAGCTTTAGAGAGATGGCGTTTGCATGAGCGCATCGCAATTACAGTTATTAGTTTGGTAGGGACGAGCTTATCAGGTTTGATTATAGGGTTTATGCTGGCTACAGGATTTTTGTCGATGTGGGTTTCAAATACAGCAACCGCTTTACTCATGATTCCGATAGGAACAGCGATTGCGACAAAAATTATTCAGCTTATGCGTTCAGAAGATGGGCATGAAAGAGCAGAGGAGATTAAGTTTGAAAAATCTATTATTTTTGCAATTGGTTTTGGGGCAACGATTGGAGGTAGTGCTACTCTAATAGGAACGCCAACGAATCTTATATTAGCGGGACTGTCTAAAGAGCTTTTAGGCATAGATATTTCTTTTGCAAGATGGATGCTTTTTGCAGTGCCTTTAATTTCTATTTTAATGGTTATTGCCTCGATTTACCTGACAAAATTTGCATATCCGTTGAAAATAAAACGCTTAGAAGGAAGTAGGGCTTATATTGAGCAGACAAAAGTTGAGCTTGGGAAAATGAGTTATGAAGAAATTATGGTCTCATTAGTCTTTGTTATAACTGCCTTTTTCTGGATTACTCGTACCTTTTTATGGGTAGGCATTATTCCGGGAATTAGTGATACGATGATTGCGATAGCGGGGGCTTTACTACTTTATCTAATACCTACTAGAAATGGTGATAATGGGCGATTGCTAGATGGAAGTTCGTTAAAGAAAATGCCGTGGGATGTTTTACTGCTTGTGGGTGCTGGAATGGCGATAGCTGCAGGATTCTCTAGTACAGATTTATCGGAGTGGGCGGGGCAACAATTATTGGCATTAAAGGGAACCTCTTATTTTGTTATCTTATGCTCTATGACATTCATCAGTATTTTAATGACGCAAGTCACCCCTAATACAGCTACAGGAACTATTTTATTGCCGATAGCTATTACACTTGCTACGGCTACTGGCTCGCACCCATTACCATTAATGACAGCTTCTGCTTTGGGGGCGGGCTTTGCTTATATGATGCCAATTAGTACTCCAAGTAATGCCATTATATTTGCAACAGGAAAAATTACTTTTAGAGATATGCTGGAAAAGGGAACTTATTTAACATTTATTACCTTAGTTTTAATTCTTGCATTTGTATATTTTATTTTCCCATTGATTTTTAAGGGGAATATGATTTAGATGAATTGAGTGTTTTTTTAATCATACGTTACGTTTATATCTACACAGTTCTCTAAATTAAAGAGAACTATGTTTTAATGCGAGGATAAAACTATGATTTTAAGTCAGTTGTTACCTGATAATCTCCCCATTGTGAATAATGGTATTGGTGAGAATTTAGGGTTTGTTTACGAGAACTTGGCCGAGAGAACAGATCATCTGTTAAATCTAAAGTCGGTGAGTAAAGGTGTTAGTCATGCTTATTATAAGCTTGTTTATGTGGCTAAAGGTGATGCAGTTCTAGAGCACGCGCTTCATAAGAATGTGATTCAAGGTCGCTCATTTATTTATTTCTCAGCACCAGGGCGCGCGCAAAAATTTTCAATATCAGGCCCAGTTGAGGGGCATGTCCTTTTAATCTCTAAAGAGATATTGGTAGATATTCTGAATAAACTGCCAGATTCTGTCATGAGTTATCGTGATGAGGCTTTTATTATCGACTTAGGCTCAAAAGAAGGTGTCGATAGTGAGCTCTCTATTTTACAAAATGCCTTTGAGAATATACAACAAGAGATCCAAAAAGAAGAAAGCTTAGGATTAAGAGCGCTTTTATTATGTTGGATTAGATTGGCTTATATCACAGCTTTTCGTTTAGCGCATCAAGGATCGGCTCTTTTTTTATGTCATCATCGTCATGCTTTAAAGTTTAGAAAATACTTATCTCTTGTAGAGGAAAACTATAAATATCATTGGGCTTTGCCGCAATATGCAGAAAAGTTAAATATGACAGTTTCAACACTTAGATCCAAGTATGAAGTGCGACACTTTTTAACTATCTGAAACGGAAGTAAGATGTGATAGTGTTCCATTATC
>CANRON010000114.1 GCA_947632245.1 uncultured Ignatzschineria sp.
AGTGTATAGCTCTCTTTTTGTATTAATTTAGGCAACGGTTTCACGGCACATGCCGCTAAAATAAAAAGAGAGATCATGATTATCGCACTCAAAATCATAATCATTTTAAAAGGATGGAAATTTAACATTTTATTATTAATCGTCCTGACAAACTACTTCTTCGGTAAGCATACCCTTTGTTTTATGGTTAGCCGCATAAATTCAATATGATGATGCAAGTATGGGATTAATTATCGCATAAAACTTATTAGGATATTTAAAGGATACAACAATCTCTTTTTTCTTAGGCGGTTAATGATCGATAGTACAGTCAGCATTTATATCCACCAGCAGTAGGCCCAAAGATAGGCTGTTAGAAAGTTCAATAATTGCTATAGTAATAAATACCTCATTGCGTTATATATTACCGATTATAAGAGATTAATTTGTCTCATCTCTTATTAATTCGAGTCTATTCCTATTAGTTTTTTAACCCAATTTAAAGAAAGGAGCTTAAAATGAAGTCTATTGCAGAAATTTCTGAACAACGCTATACCTGTAAAGTATATGATCCTACTAAAAAGATTCCTAAAGATACCTTAGATCAACTCTATACGGTTCTTAGAAATAGCCCCTCTTCTGTCAATTCTCAACCATGGCATTTTATTGTTCTAGAATCTGCGGAAGCCAAAGAGAGAGTGCTTCCCGCTATTTTTGAATTTAATCACCCACGTATTACGGAGGCTTCACATGTCGTGATATTCCTCTCTCGCAATGATTACTCTAGCGAGTTTCTCACGCAAATCGTTGATCAAGAAGATGCAGATCTCCGTTTTCCTGAAAAAGAGATGAAGGATGCCAATGACAAAGGCAGACGATTCTTCGTAGATCTTAATCGAACACCGGAATCAAGACTGCATGGCTGGCAGGATCGCCAAGTTTATATCGCGCTCGGCAACTTACTTCTTGCTGCTGCCGCAGTAGATGTTGACTCAACACCAATTGAAGGCTTTGACCCTGCCAAACTCAATGACATTCTTCAGTTAGAAAGCAGAGGTTTTAGAAGTGTTGTTATTGCGTCACTCGGGTACCATAGCGAGGATGATTTTAATGCGAAATTACCAAAATCCCGACTCCCTTTTGATGAGTTGTTTACAATCCTCTAATAAACACCATCCTAATAAATATTAGCTAGGAGTATTTATAATATTCCTAACAAACTGACAAAAATCTCTGAGGGGATTTTTGTCATACAAAAGCCTAAAACTAGCTTCTGAGGCTTTTGTCATTATCTTACTTTAATTCTAAATATTCTTTTTGTTTAAAAGGGCTTGATCCCCACCTCAAAAGGCTCTAAACTTCAGCCTTCGCACACTGCGAGATAAGAAGCCTTTTTGACTTTTCCTTTCCACCATTTTTAAAGAGTTTCTCTCTTTGATCAAATGCCGGAGGCGCTTATGCAACAACAGAGCCGTTTACACAAAAATGAACCTTGGCGTGACCCTAATTCCGTTCCCCATGTTGAAATTACTGATATCGTCAAACGATATGATGACCATTTAGCGGTCGATCATATCTCTCTTGATATCTATAAAGGGGAGTTTTTCTCTCTTTTAGGTCCCTCAGGATGTGGTAAAACAACACTCCTAAGGATACTCGCCGGCTTTGAAACGCCTACTTCAGGAAAAATACTACTTGAAGGCGAGGATATGTCAAAAATCCCGCCTTATGAACGTCCTGTCAACATGATGTTCCAAAGCTATGCGCTTTTTCCACACATGACGGTGGAAGATAATATTGCCTTTGGTTTAAAGCAAGATAAGATTAAAAAGCCTGAGATTCGTAAACGCGTCAATCAAATGCTTGAACTTGTGCAGATGGAGCGCTTCGCAAAACGAAAACCACACCAACTATCTGGCGGACAGCGTCAGCGTGTCGCGTTAGCGAGAAGTATCGTTAAAAAACCAAAGTTACTTCTACTGGATGAACCCTTAGGCGCTTTAGATAAACGCCTGCGTGAACAGACACAGTTCGAATTAATGACGATTCAAGAAGAGTTGGGAATTACCTTCATCATCGTCACTCACGACCAAGAAGAAGCCATGACTGTTTCGAGCCGTATTGCCGTGATGGACTCAGGAAGCCTTGCACAAGTTGCTACCCCCGCAGAAATTTATGAATTCCCAAACTCCCGCTATGTTGCAGAGTTTATCGGGGACGTCAATATTTTTGAAGGTGTTATTTCAGAAATATCCTCAAATAGGACAACAGTCGAGAGCTTTGAATCACCCACGCCCCTAATATGCGCGCAAGGTGTTGGTGCAACGATCGGTTCACAAGCATGGGTTGCGGTCCGTCCTGAAAAACTCGATATATCCCTTGCGCCACCAGAAAATCCATGGATCAACTGTGTGGAAGGAGAAGTCTGGGACATTGGTTATATGGGCAACGTATCTATCTACCACGTCAAGTTAGATAATGAAAAAATGATTACGGTATCCCAAATGAATGATACTCGAATCATCGAACAACGCATTACGCATGAAGACCGTGTTTATATTAGCTTTACAGATGATTCAGGAATTGTCCTCATCTCTTAACCCTTAATTTTGGGAGGTTTGACATGCCACATCGTCAACAAGGGGTCGGCACATTTACCGGCATCATGGCGGAGATTGCATCTCGCCTTAATTTTACACACAGAAAACTATTACGCTTTGCACCTTACCGCTTTATTGTGGGTTTAGGCCATAGTAATCGTTTTTTAATTGCTGTTCCTTATCTTTGGTTAACAGCATTCTTTCTTATCCCTTTTCTGATTATTTTACGGATTAGCTTTACAGAAGCAGAAATTGCATCGCCTCCGTTTTCGAACTTATTAGCCTGGGTTGATGATGGATTACTACAGATCACTGTCAATTTCCAAAATTATATAGAAATTTGGCAAGATGGAATCTATATTCATGCCTATTTAAATAGCGTGAAAATCGCCTTCTTCTCTACATTGCTCACGCTCGCAATTGGATATCCTATCGCCCTCGCAATGTCGCGAGCACCGAAAAGATGGCAACTTTTCTTAGTAATGCTGGTTATTCTTCCCTTTTGGACATCATTTTTAATCCGGATTTACGCATGGATTACAATCCTATCTCCCACCGGAATCTTGAATAACTTTATTAACTGGGTCGGGATGGGACTCGGTCTTATCGATCCTAACTCTCCCGTAACACTCCATATTCTACATACTGATCTCGCCGTTTATATTGGGATAGTATATGGATATCTACCCTTTATGATCTTACCGCTCTATGCAACCTTGATAAAAATTGATGACACTCTGATTGAAGCTGCGCTTGATTTAGGTTGCAAACCGCTAAAAACATTTTGGGCAATTACATTTCGTCTATCGCTGCCGGGTGTTTTAGCAGGTAGCTTCTTAGTATTCATCCCTGCAATTGGCGAATTCGTGATTCCGGATTTACTCGGCGGATCAAACGTGACAATGATCGGAAAAGTTCTTTATGATACTTATTTACAAGGGATGAATTTGCCGCTTGTTTCAGCAATTTCCGTCATTTTATTATTGATTGTTATTATCCCGATTTATATCTTTAACCGCATTCAAGCGCAGCAATTTAACTAAAGGAGTCGTTATGAAAAAGAAAATGACAGCTCTGAACTGGACAGCTCTGATATTGGGTCTATTTTTTCTCTATATCCCCATTGTGCTCGTAATATTTTATAGCTTCAACGAATCGAAGCTCGTGACGGTTTGGTCTGGTTTTTCGACTAAATGGTACGCTGATCTCTTTCAACAAGATGGTATCTGGGCGGCTACTAAAACGAGCCTTCTTTTGGCGGTTGGAACTTCAACCTTCTCTGTCATACTCGGAACTATGGCTGCTTTTGCGCTCGTAAAATTTAGACGCTTTAGAGGGAGAACCCTCTTTTCCGGCATCACATATGCACCAATGGTGATGCCTGAAGTGATTATGGGCAGCTCATTAGGATTAACCTTTGTCGCTTTGAAATTCAGTACGGGATTTATGACAATGATGATTGCACATATTACATTTACTATGTGCTACGTTGTCGTTGTAGTCCAATCTCGCCTCACGGGATTTGATCGTCATATTGAAGAGGCGGCAATGGATTTAGGTGCCGATGGAATACGCACCTTTTTCTACATTACCTTACCGATGATTTTTCCAGCCATTATTTCAGGATGGTTACTATCATTCACTTTATCATTGGATGATTTAGTCATTGCGACCTTTACTACAGGTCCCGGTGGCACAACATTACCCATATGGATCTATTCTAAGGCAAGGTTAGGCGTTAGCCCCAACATTAATGCGCTCTCAACCATAATGATAGGAATCGTCGCTACAATCGTTTTCTTAGTTACCCTGATCAATTTGTACATCGCCAAACGCCGAGAACAAGATGAACAAAATGCAGCGCAAGAATTGCATTCAAACTAGCTTTCTTTCAAAAGAAAAATACATAGATATAAATGCCTCAATATAAAAAATATTGGGGCGTTTGAGTTCTGAAAGAAGTTGAGTCGCTACACCGACAACCGTGCAAGTCCACTAGACTTTTCCTCCCATAATCTCAAATGAATCATATATTCTGCACTTCTATTAGTAGGCTTCGTAGATGAGCTTATGCATCGCCGGAGTTATGGCTGCATGCTTATAACTTTTGAGTGCCGGCAATTGGGCTGTTCTTCTTATCTCTAATTAGTAAAGCCTCTCCCGTTGTCGCGGATTCAGCTTCGAAAGAAGTTAATTAGTGACATCGACAACCTTGCTCACTTACTAACTTCTCTTGTCATAATCTCAAACAAGTCATACACTTTGTGCTTTTTAACAGGCTTCGTAGAAAGCTTAACGCATCGCCGGAGTCATGACTGCATGCTTATAACTTTTGAGTGCCGGCAATT